>JBCBOO010000154.1:0-15264 GCA_039821235.1 Planctomycetota bacterium | reverse complement strand
CGTAGGGACCCGGAATCAAAAACGAAACACAAGCCTGCGAAGTCATCACAGGTCACCCAGCACCTCGCTCAACGGACACACGCTTCGCCGAAGTATGCGAATGACGCCGCCGAGAAAGCGAAGCCGCCCTCGCTGAAGTTTCTGCAGTCTCAGGTTAAGAAACAACGTCGCATTCATTCACGCTGGCTTTGGTTGGCCGCAATCGTTCCGACGGCATTGGTCGGTTTGTGGACCTACCACATGGTGAACTCGAAATTGCAGGAGGCCACCGGAGATGAGCTCGCGGGTGTTGCCGATAGCGTTCGCGTCAGCGTGGATCAATTCCTGACCGACCAAGCTCGTTTGGCCAATTCCTGGAGTCGCCAAGTCGGCTTGCGAGACGCGGTCATCGGGCTCTTGAAACTCAGCCAAACCAATGTCGCGCCAAAAGAGCTTTCGAATTCGAGCTTCGCGGCATCCATTCGAGAGCAACTGATCACGGTTTCCGAACGTGAGGACATTAAGTACGTCATTTGGGATCGCACGGGTCAGATCATTGCCAGCTGGGTTCCGGATGGTAGCGACATACGAGGCCAGGTTTCGCCGCAAGGTGCGGGGAACTTAGCACGTGCGATGCGTGGCGAAACGGTTTTGTACGGACCTGAAATTCTGGAATATGACCCGTCCAGCGGCTTTGTCCCGGAAACCGAAGCACCGGTGATGGCGGAGATCATGCCCATTCGGGATGAATCGGGAAGGGTCGTTGCAACCATGTTGGTGCGTGGCTTTGGAATGTTTGATGCATTCGATGAGATCTTTCGGCAAGCGTCGGAGAACGGAGGGCTCGATGTTTATGCGGTCAATCGCGCGGGGCTAATGGTCAGCAACAGTCGTGCGGCAACGCAATTGCTGGTCGATCCTGATGCCCCCGAAATAAACGGTGACGGGGTTGCGTGTCGGCTGCGTGTTTCCAATCCAGATACTTCCATCGCACGCTCGCAAGTGGCGCCGCAGCTCCGACGCACCCAGCAGCTCACGTACGCAGCCGCGGGAGCGACGATCGCCCAGTCCGGCTCGCGTCTCGATCCGTACTCAAATTATGCCGGTCAAGAAGTCGTTGGAGCGTGGCGATACGTCGATCGATGGGGACTTGGCATCATTGTCGAGCGGCCTGCCGAGTCCGCTTTCGCGGCCGCCCGATTCGTGCGTTTCGGATTTCTCGGATTAGGCCTTTGGCTTTCGTTAACCGCCGTGGTGATGGCGTCGCAAATTGCCAAACGAAATGCACTCGCTCACGCAGCCGTTCATCCCCTCAGCCGGTACCAATTGGTTTCTGAATTGGGTAGCGGCGGAATGGGCGTTGTCTATCGCGCACGACACAAACAGCTCGGGCGAGACACAGCGCTGAAGGTGTTGCGGGGGGATCGCGACAACGTGGATGATAGGCTCCGTTTTGATCGGGAGGCCAAGCTGGCGTCTTCGCTCAGCAGCCCCCACACGGTCACGATCTACGATTACGGTCGAGGAAGTTCCGGCGAAGCATACTGTGTCATGGAATTCTTGAAGGGAATTACGCTTTATGACGCCGTCGCGCGAAGTGGATTTCAAGATCTCGGTCGAGTCTTGTACATCCTTCGACAAGTCTGCGATTCGCTTGGCGAGGCACACGGACTTGGGCTTGTCCACCGTGATGTCAAACCACAGAACATCATGTTGTCGCTGGATGCCTCCGTCGGGGACTGGGCCGTCGTTTTTGATTTCGGCTTGGCCAAGCCACTTCAGCCTGACGCGGATTCCTATCAAACGGCCGATACGATCTGGGCGGGAACGCCAATGTACATGGCGCCCGAACGTTACCGCCAACCGAATGAAATTGATCCACGCAGCGATATCTATTCGGTTGGCTGCGTGGCGTACTTCCTGCTTTCCGGCCGGCCTCCCTTTATCGAGTGCGATCCCGAGTCGCTCTTCGCGCTGGTGTTGACTGAAAAACCAATCAGCATCGGTGTTCACCGCGATGAGGAAATCCCCGAGGCAATCACCGAATTGGTGGAACGATGCATGGCCAAACGGGTCGACGATCGTTTTGCCACCATCGAGGAGCTTGCATTAGAACTCGACCGTCTAGTTGCCACCTATCCTTGGACGGCAGCAGATGCCAAGAAGTGGTGGCGAGTCCACGGAGACGACGAGTGATTCGGCGGTAGTCACTGGCAAAAGAGCTCATATCCATTCCGTGCCATCTCATTGCCGGAACGAGATTTCATTCTAGGCTGTAGGTCTCAATTACGCCGGTGGAATTTTGTCTCACGATCAAGCACGTTCGATTCACCGTGGGTAACGAGTTCCACTTTCCCAGAGAGAGTGGATTCGAATCAATCGATCTTAGAAGCGATCTCGTATCATGAATTGCATCCTGGCTCCCTCGCGGCGATCGACGTTTACAACAGGACTGTTTTTTCTGTTTGTGTTCTGCAGGCTGACTGTCTGTCATTCACACGCGGCCGAAAGCCGTCCCAACGTCTTGATGATCTTGGTAGACGACTTGAAGCCGGCAATGGGGGCCTACGGAGATCCACTTGCCAAGACGCCGAACCTTGACCAGCTTGCTGCCAGTGGGATGCGGTTTGATCTCGCGTATTGCAATCAAGCCGTCTGCGCTCCTTCGCGGTTCACCTTAATGCTGGGATCGCATTCAACGTCCACGGGCCTCTACGGTCTCGGCAGCCCGCTGAGGCAGATTGTTCCAGATGCCGTCACCTTGCCGCAGTACTTTGCCAAGCACGGTTATCGCACCGAGTCACTTGGTAAGGTTTTTCACATCGGGCACGGCAATTTGGGAGACCCGGATTCGTTTTCCGTTCCGCACTTCAAAGAAAAGGTGATTGAATACGTTGATCCTGCGTCAAAGCCCGATGGGCAGCTGACTCGCGAAGAAGCGATGTTCCAGAACGTGAAGGCGCCCAAGGGAGGCATGAACTCGCTTCCTCGTGGAGCGGCTTTCGAGCATCCCGATGTAGCCGATGACGCTTATGCGGATGGCAGAGTCTCTAACGAAACGATTCGCCGATTGAAGGCAGCCAACCAAAGTGATCAGCCCTTCTTTATTGTTGCCGGATTTGCGCGGCCGCACCTCCCGTTTTCCGTCCCAAAAACGTATTGGGACTTGTACAACGCAAACGAGTTTCAACTGGCGAGCAATCCGGCGCTTCCGGTCGGTTCGCCGAAAGTTGCGCAGAAACGCGGTGGCGAGATCCGAAATTACTTTCCCGTACCAGATAAGAACGATCCCTCTGCGATCAACGATGCACTCGCCCGCAAGCTGATCCACGGTTACTACGCTTCAGCGAGTTACGTTGATGCCCAAATCGGAAAAGTCCTTGATGAACTGAATGACTCTGGACAAGCTGAAAACACCATTGTCGTTTTATGGGGGGATCATGGATTTCATCTCGGCGATCTGGGCATTTGGACCAAACACACGAATTATGAACAAGCCAATCGCATTCCGATTGTCATTGCAGCCCCTGGTGTGACGAAGCCTGGCTCGTCAACGAGGCAACTTGCCGAAAGCGTTGATCTCTTTCCGACACTTGCAGAGCTTGCCGGTCTCGACACTCCAACGGGACCACAACCCATCGATGGTGTCAGCCTCGTTCCGGTTTTGAAGGACCCATCGGTTCGAGTTCGCGATCATGCCTACCACGCATATCCGAAGCAAAAACTTGGGAGATCGATTCGAACTGAGCGTTACCGATTGGTGGAGTGGCAAAGTTTTGATCGCAAGGGTCAAGCAGAGTACGAACTCTACGACTACGAATCGGATCCGCTGGAAACTAAAAACCTTGCAGGCGAGAACCAAAGCATCGTCGACGAGCTGAGAGCAATTCTTGCCAAGTATCCCGATCCTGTTACCAGGTCTCGCGCAAACGGAAAACGGAAGCGATGAGTCAGGCGAATTAATTTTGCGTGGGACCAGCGAAGAAGACAATGAAAACGGAAATGCTCAACGTGTTCCTGTTCCTCTTGATTGTTGCACCCACTATCGAAATGAGAACTGGCAACATCGCCGTTTTCCGAGTCACTATTGCCTTGTTCGAACACTTGGCCATTGTAGCATGAGCGGGACGTCGATCGTCAGCGGCTAACCCGGAAGCAGAATCTATGGCATAACGAAACAAGCGGAGTCCGATTCCACATCGAACAAAACTAGCGGAGATCGTGAACGCATCTCAAAGGTGCGATCAAGCCAAACCGTCTCCGGCATCCGACCCAAGCAAATTATCGTGGATCAAATGAAGCGGAACCAAATCAGTCAACAGGAACTCGAAGGTTCCTAGTTGATCTAAAATTTCGGGTCCAAAGATGCTGAGAACCCACCGCCAGTACGACGAGAGCTCGTTTTGCTTTCCACCCGAAATGCTCTTCCCTCGTCGGATGAAGTCCTCAACGAAAGTCTTCATGCGTTTCGAATCATCGCAGCCCGCAGGCTCAAGCGTCACGTTCATGTCGTCATAGAAATCGCTCCACTCGTTTGCTGCCGACTGCCAATCGTCCGTCTTCGTGGAGGGCGCTTGCTTTCGGGTCTTTGAACGCATTTCATACGCCACTTCGTATTGTCCAATCATCACGGTGGTCGAATGAAGACCGAGCCCACCGGCGGTAATCGGCCAAAGCATCCACGCGAGTGGGATCTCCGCCTGTTCGCCCATATTTCTCTGCTGCAACTCAGACTTGAGACCATCAAAAATGCTCACACCGCTCCCGTAAAACTCGTTTTCAAAAGTCTGTAGCGTCGCGTTCGCGGATTCGCGATGACGGTCACCCAAATCCATCGCCAATCCAATTCCCCACACCAAATGTCTGAGTTGATCGTTGTACGCACGCACCTTTGCCAAGATGGCTCTGCGTGAACGCACCTCTTTTTGTGAAACTTCCAGATAGGATTGGAAACCTGCCATACTCGTCTGCCATTGCCCAGTCTCGGTCAGCTCCAACACGCCCCACCGTGGTCTGGAATCGGGCAGGCCGGCCGGAGTGTCGCCGCCAACCGTGACCGCCCCGCTCTTGTCCTGATTGAGGGATAGTCCGAGGTCGGCCAAGAAAGCCACCACCGTTTCGTAGGCCGTTAGGACGGATTCGCCACTTGGGCTGAGGATGCATAGATCATCGAGTTGACGGATGATCCGCACGGTTCTCTTGCTGTGAACGTATTGTTCGAGCAGTTGCATCAACTTTTCGCAAAGCCAATGTGAATACTCGACCTCCATCGGGACACCCGTTTGAGCTGGCTTTGCTTCGTCTGATCCGACGAGGTACGGCGTCTTGAGGAATCGCTGCGAAAAATCGATCCCTTCTTCGGACATGCCCAAGCCACGAAGCATCGCAAGTAACGTCTCATGTGGCACCGATACAAAGTAGTCTCGAACATCGATTTTCAAGACATGCAAGGGTTGGTCTGGAAAAGCCGCTCGTAGAACCTTCATCTCCGAATGAACAAGTGTGACCATTGGATTGACACCCTCGCCGTATCCATATCCCATGCTAAAGGTGCTGCGAAGCTCCGCTTGACGTGAGGCACGTATGCCGACGATGCCTATGACAGGTTTCTCCTCATCCTCACTCAACACGGGCTCTTTGGTCCACGGATCAACCGGTTCGTACCAATCGAGCAAGGCACGACTCTTATGCGAATCCAACATGCGTCGCTCGTTTGATGTGATCACGTCCGGGGCGTTGAGGTCGATCAATTTTTGGAGGCGGCTGCGAATGTTCAGGATCGCCGCTGTACTCGTGTAGGCTTCCTCGATCGAGGTTGACCAGAAGCTTGCCGTATGATGCAAACTCATTAAATCGACCAGCGGCAGCGATGGATAAAGACGCCAGCGATTACGTGTCCAGAGAATTCGTGGGAGCACGCCCTCATCGGGCCAATGCCAGGTCCGAGGGTCACGGTTGGCGGTTCGGACAGCGATCTCGAGTTGGTTCAGGAGCGATTGGTTTTCTTCAATCTGAATCGCTTCTTGCCGCGTCTTATGGGGGTGATGAGGATTCGAGGCGATCCATTGCAGGCCCTCGCAGACGCTCAACTCCAAGTTGAGTGATTTGTTCAATCGAGTCGTGATAATCAAATCCACCCGATCATGATGAGGGTGGAAGACAGACAAGGATGCTTCCAGCAGATCAAGGCTTGGTGGATCACCCGTCGACGTGATCTTCTGAAGGACTCGATGCGTCTCCGCGGTCCGCTCCTCTTGCCTTCCCGCACCTTGAATGTCTGACGCATCCCATTCACTTAAGCATGCGCCGAAAAGGTAGACAATGATGGCACGCAATCGACCTCGCTGAATCTCGAGTTCTAGTTTGGATCGCCAAAATGCGATCAAAGACGCTGGTGCATCTCCTCCGTGAAACAGAACTTGCAAATTTGGTAGATCACGGTGAAGTGGAATTTGCGTGATGCGAACTTTCTTCAACCCATCGTGGAGTTTGGCGAGGGATTCCAAGTCGGAGCCGTTACCCGCATTCTCTGCCTCGTCGTACTGGCGAAGCAACGATTCACGCTGTCGAGACAACTCCGCGAGCCGCGTCTTGGTGATGAACTGAATGGTGGACTGCGTCATGATGAATCCTCTTGGACGTCGAACCGCCTGCAGATTCTGACCGCCACGCTCACTTTCCCAAGCTCGCTGCTTCCGACGAATCGGTCCCCACACCGACACCGCGAATTTTGTCTAACAAGTCACAGGCTTCGGACCGCAGACCGGTGTTCGTTTCAATCGTCGTGTCCATTCGTTGATGTTGATCGCCTTCGTTCGTGTAGGGTGGCCAATCTGGCAAACGCTCCACGTTGGGATTTCCGGTTTTCGCGAACTGAACCCAGTAGTTCATGAAGGCATCGGACAGCTCCGCGTCTTCCGGCGACGGTCGCTCGAGCTTGCCAAAAACGTAAGCGATTTCAGCGGCATGAGCCGCGCCCATCCAGCCCCACACCGGTTTGGTGAAGTGGTACATCCACACGTCCGAGCCTTGGTCGTCCATTGCTCGTGCAAACTGCCTCGCCGGTTGGACAAACCAGCCGTCAGTGATCAACTGCACCGCTGCTTTGCGTAAGTTCTTATCGGTGTCCGCCAAATAGAAATCAATAAGCGGATCCGCGTTTTCACCGAATCGTTCCACCAACGCGGCGCGGTAACTCTCGATGTTTTTGAAACCCTGACGACCCGCGAACATTGTTCCTTCATCGCGATTGGTACCCACGAGGGTTGGAATCGCATGCTGCTCTCCCGCCGCGTAAATCTGCACTGGATTCTTCGGAAACACATAACCATCCGTCGCGACCGGCCATCGTTCCTTGACCTTCTCGAGCAACTCCTCAGCCGGCATCGCGCGTAGCTTCGCCAATACGTCTTCAGCATCTCCGCCGAACAAACGATTGGTTTGTTCGGTTCCATCGAATTCGGCTGCCGGACCGACGTCGGTTTCCTGCTTGAGATCGCGAAAGATCACCGGATCCAACCAGGGACTTTGCAGAATCGCACGATGAAACAGGCCTTTGGAAAGAGGAGTCGCGGTCAAGAGGTACACACTGGTTCCGCCAGCCGATTCTCCGAAGATCGTGACGTTATCGGGGTCGCCGCCAAACTGTGAAATATTCTCCCGTACCCACGTTAACGCGGCCACCTGATCGAGAATCGCATAGTTGCCCGAGACACCGCTGGGTGATTCGGCCGACAAGGCGGGATGGGACATGAATCCGAGTGCTCCGAGCCGGTAGTTGATCGATACCAACACGACATCTTTTCGGGCCAATCCATCTCCGCCTCCCTTACCCTGGTTACCCGAGCCTTGGGTGAACCCACCGCCGTGAATCCAAACCATCACCGGCCGCTTTTCGCTCTCGAAGTCTTTCTTCGTCCAAACATTCAAGTAAAGGCAGTCTTCGCTCTGCCCACCTCGCTGCCTGTTTTTTCGTTGCAGTGAGATCGGACCGTAATTCTTGCAGTCGCGTACCTCCCGCCATGACGGCGCCGCCTGGGGCGGCTTCCAACGAAGCGGGCCAACCGGTGGAGCCGCATAGGGTATGCCTTTGAAGGAAACAATGTCGGCGTCAGCTGACGGATACCCACGAACGGGTCCCAATTCCGTCTCAACAACGACCTCCCCACCACTCTTCGCCGCTCCCAGGACTCGACCATCTTCGGGAACGACTGCCGAATCAATCGTCTGGCTGATGCAATACAATTTTGTAAGCGTTCGAACGAGCAAGTTGCCGCCATCCACACTCGGTGTTGCGATGCAAAGCTCATCGAGCGGATTCGTCTGCAGAACTTCGAACTCAGGTCCGGCTTTGATGACGTATGTCAGCCCTTGCTCACTGAGTGCAAAGATCTTTCCGTCATAAGCCCAGGGGGATGCAGTAAATGAGCCTTTGGGGGAAAAGCGTTTTTTGCCGTACACTTCGGCACCGGTCAACGCGTTGTGGCACGTCATGAAACCTTGGTCATAGACCGTGTAAAGGTAATCACCGTAGACAATTTGGGTCGTGTTGTACGGTGATGCCTGAGGCTGGTACCACTCGATGAACTCGTTTTTTGCAAATTCACCGTCAACCTTCAACTCGCCACTGGCACCCGGCCGAATGGCGAATGTGGGACGATGAGCATCGCCCACGTATCCCGAGGAGACGTAACACATGCCGTGCGCGGCGAACGGTGACGGGATCACCAGAATCGACATGTCACCGTCGAAACTCCAAAGTTCTCGACCATCCAGTGAATAGCTGCGATTGGTCCGTTGGCCATTGACAACAATTTCGGTGCGAATCTCGTTTTCCCAAACAAAGGGGGTCGCCCAAGACATGGTTTCGTCGCGGGGCGTTCGCCAGTTCTCTTTGCCGGATTGTGTGTCAAACGCTGCGATCCATGACTCTTCTTTGTTGTCGTAAACGATGAATACTTGATCGTCGTGAATGACCGGCGAAGCGGCCGCACCGTAATCCATGTTGGTCTTTTTGGGGGCGACCTCTTTTGACCAAAGCAGTTCCCCGTCAAGGCTGTAGCAGTACAGTCCGAGATCGCCGAACAACACGAACAGACGCTCGCCATCGGTCACAGGCGTCTCGGCCGCGTACGAGCTTTTCGGGTGACGCGGCACCACAGGCCGGCCGGTATGCGATTCGCGTTTCCAAAGCTCTTGACCCGTTTTCAGATCAAAACAGTAGACCATCCAGTGATGGATCCCCTTGGCTGGATCACGGACTCCCTTGCCAAGATAGAGCCCACCTTTGGGTTGGACATTTTCCTCGTCCGCGACAACGGATGAAACGAATACGCGGTCACCCACCACAATCGGGCTGCCCCAGCCTTGACCGGGAACATCCACCGACCAAGACACATTTTTAGTCTTATTCCAATGCGTCGGCAGGTTCGGGTGATCTTCCGCGACACCGGTCGCGTCGGCACCACGAAAACGTGTGAAGTCGGCGCACACGTCCTCACCTTCGGACATGGAAGCGAAAGAGGCGATTGTCATGCACCAAAGTGCTAGGTTTTGGCGAAGCTTGCCGTTCATGGACACGATCTCTACTTTTTCTTCAGGAATGGAATCGGGCGAAGTTCGACTTCCTTGATTCCTTGCAGGTACTCAAGCACCTCTTTGGAACCGTCACCACCGACTTGCGCGTGGAAGTGCAAGCTGAATCCGTGTGGCCCCTTTGCGTCAATCAACTTGGGTTCGACTTCCAGCAACGACTTTACCACCGGCAGCTGTCCGAGCATCGCGGCGCAGAACAAATTCGGTCGCGCGCCGTTGGAAAGAAGGAACTCCACGATGTCACGTCGCCCCATGTGCGAGGCCCCTTCCAGGGCGGACTCAAAGTCACCGTTTCCCCAATCCATACTCGCATGGATCAAACCCGGCTCGCGATCCAGCAACTTCTTGGTCATTTCCAAGTCGGAGTGTGCGAAGATCACAAAGTCCGACACCAGGACTCTGTTGACTTGCGGTTTCTTCCAAGACGGCTTGAAGCCGGGGGCTTCGTAGTCTCGCTCAAAGGGCTCCTCTCGCGGGCCCAATTCCTTCGGCTCGGACTCGTCCGCACAAGCAACCTTTGCGACCGCTCCCGCAAGCAATCCGCCGGCAAGCACTCGGCCGTAGGTACGTCGACTCATATCCATCTCTGGTCTCTCCAAGAGTGTAAGACTATTCGCCCGGCAGATTCTAACGCTCTTCGGGACGAGTGTGGCGACTCATCTTGGTTTCGTCGCTTAACGGATCTGCGTTTAGGGCAGATTGCTCGGTCGAAAGCGACAAGCGAGATTTTGTCCGCTCGGTTGCGGCTGACATCAAAGTCGGTTGAAGAAGCGGAGGAAGACTCTGTATCCGTAGAGCCCCACGAGCGTGTAGTCTGCGGGACACTGGACGATCGCAGTCATCCCTTGCCGCACCAAAGATTGATCGCATCCCCGTAAATTCACGGTAAATTCGAAATACGTCTCATTCGACATCATCGTGTCTGGCACCACTGGGATTGTTCCGCCACCGAGTTGCGTGAGGGTTGCGTCCTTCACTTCTTTCGTTCCCTTGGCCGAAACGCTGGAGATCGTCCCTTCCAATTCATGCGTCACATCACCAAGTAAGCGCACCTTTAGCGTCTGGCCAATCCGTGGACTCCAAGAAGACATCGAGTCGTCGCGTGCATACGCGTGTAGTTGCCAATGATCCGAAGCGACGACCGCGATCGGCTGTCCGATATTCACAAACTGTCCAAGTTCACAATTGGCTTGATATTCAAGTAGCACACCATCAAGCGGCGTCTTCACACTGAGTTGGTTGAGCTGGCGTCTCGCATGCTCAAGCTGCTCTTCGAGGTGATTCGCTTGGACCCTCAGTGCAGCATTGACATTTGCGTCCTCCAATTCAATGTCGGCCTTCAGTTCCAGCACCCGAATTTCGGCTTCCAATCGCCTGACTCTCTGATGCAAGTCTTCATTTGAAAGCGTACAAAGGACTTGCCCTCGTTCAATGCTTTCTCCAGGTGGTGTTTTCCTTTGAGTCACAAAGCCCGACACCGCCGAGTGAACCGTCGAGTATTCAGCCCCATAGACAACGCCCGGAACCTCGATGTCCATTCGGATCGGAATAACGAACAAAACAACGAGCAAGCAGGTCAGGGTCGCCGCGCTACAAACAAGGGCTCGTCTTCGCACAGGCGCTGTTTCTTGGGAATGAAACAGATACTGATTCAATTTGACGAAGGCACCGCCAATCGACAACGCTGCAAAAACCGCGGCCATCAGCAAGCCGACAAAGTAGATTTTTAGGGCAACCGCAGCACAGATACCGATCGTGATCACACATTTCCAAACGGTGACGAAGCAACCGTAGACAACCAAAAAAAGCCGGATCTTCTTTGGGAACGGTGATGGCTCGCTGCTGAGCCCCAAAAAAACTCGTTTCAGAAGACGTTGCAAGTGCATCGTCGATTGTTCACGAAGGTTCGGAATCTCCAGCCAATCGCTGAGAACGTAGTAGCCGTCAAATTTCATCAACGGATTGATGTTGAATCCGATCGTTACGATACTGGCTAAAATAACGACTTGATGAGCGTAGGAGTGAAGGAACGATTCGCCCGTTGAATGCCAAACCATCAAGGCGATCCCGGCGCAGATCGATTCGAAATACATGCCGGCAAGGCTAACTGCGATTCGATGTCGTTTCTTCTCGAATCCCCATGCCGACGAAGCATCGACATAGGCACAAGGCGTAAAGCAGATCATAAATGCACCCATTTCGGGCACCGTTCCGCCAAACACCTTGCAGGCATAAGCGTGCCCGAACTCGTGGATGATTTTCAGCCCGACCAACAAAACCCACATCCCGACCAGGTTCTTTACCGTCAGGATCGACTGCAGCGGTTCGGTGAAGTCATGCCATCGCTGCCACAGCACTGCGGCGCAACACGACATAAAGATGAGATAAATCAGGAAGGCGAACGATGAATACAGTGGCCTGAAAAATTTCCACGTCCTTTCTAGAAGCGGATCCGGGTTGAACAAGGGAATTTGCCAGAACAGGAAACTCATCCAACGCGACTTTCTCTTCTGGTCGGCCAGTTGCTTAAACCTTGCATAGAGCTCTTGGCCGTCCGACACAGGAAGATTGAGCAGTCCCAGCTGATGGAACGAAAGCACGAGCTGATAAAAGTCATTCTCATCCCCGTCGCTCAGTTGTTTTTCTTTGACAAGCAGTTCAAACGTGTCCCCGAGTGTTCTTTCACCATCCAACGCGACCATGATTTGATAGGAACGCGACGAGAGTCGGTGGCTCTTAAAGTTGACCATGTTGCGGACAACGTAAGTCGGCTCACCTCGAAACTGATGCCGTGTGATCTCAAGGCTCGGATGCAATCGGGTTTGAACCGATTGAAGTCGTGAAGCAAGGGTGGGTTGACCATTCATGATCAAAACCAAAACAAACGGTGAAACTGATCAATGAGACGATGACTCGCAATCCACCAAAGCGGTCGCTCCCCGGCTCGAACACGCGTCACTCCCTCCATGCCGCTTCGAAGCCAATCCGGGTTCTCTTTCAATACCGCATCGACGTAGTAGACACTCTCCCCGTCAACGGCCTGGGCACCGGGAAGAACTCCCTGAACCTCACAGTCAAGCGAAGCTTCCGGGCGCGCGTTCGAGGAAAAGTATCCGGTCTGTCCCGGTTGCAGGTCAGCGACAATCGATTCTGCGGCGTGCAACCTCAATTCCCAGTCTCCGTGCGGCACGAGTTCGAAGAGTGTGTCGCCGAGCGGAATGGTCTCTCCGATTCTTTGAGACACATTGCCGGCAACGATCGTTCCATCACATGGGGCTCGAAGCTCCGTGTTCTGCAACCTCAGCTGAGCGATTTCGATTTTTGATTGAATCACCCTCAGTTCCGCCCCGGCGATCGCGGCGGCCTTGACGTCACCCTGATCGAGCGCGGAAGTCAAGCGAAGGGACGTCGCGCGTTGTTCACTCTTTGCCTCGTCGAGTAATAAGAGGATCTCTGCGGCATCGAGGGTGCAAAGGAGTTGCCCTTGCTCGATGACGTCACCAACCTCCACAACGCAAGATTGGATCGTTGCGTCAAAGGGCGAAGAAACATAACGCAGTTCGGCTGGAACGACGGATGAGGGAAGCGTCATCCGATAGTCAAGCCTTACAACGAAGAAAGCGGCAATGAGAATGGCAAACATCCCCAACACCAATTTTCTCCTTGGTGTCCCTGGTTCCATGACCCAGTGAACTGCGTGGCGAATCTCGTCCGCCCCATGGGACATTAGCGATCGTTCGGCTTTGCTAACCAATTGAATTGCAGCTGAAAATGGCGCAACCGCTTTGTCAATCTCTTTCAGTTCACGCTCTGTAAATGGCTTGTCCTGCGACCGAGTGAACGAGATGACGGCAATGCAGTCCTTTTCGATCTTGAGCGGAACCGAAGCAACAGCCTCGCCTCCAAGCGACTCGGCCCAGCGTCGATGCAACAAATGATTGCTTGTGGACTCTTCCCCGGCCCAGCGATCTTCATCCTGGGAACAAAGGATGGAATCGCAATCCATGCATTCCTCCATTGCTTGGCACAGGGTTCGAGTTCCGGGACTTTCCTTTGGAATCTCGTCGAGCCCTGAGATTGAAAGCAGGTGAATGCGTCCCCGTATCGCCTGGCCAAGTGCGACTTGTTTGCAACCGAACTTTTTTTTCATGCTGTTTGTCATCGCGAATGCAAGCTCGTGAAGCGACTCAAAATCTGCCGCTTTCACCATCGCGCGTTTCAACGAACGATCATCCTCGACCGTCGTCTGTTCGGTTTGTCGGACACCCGCTTGACTGAGAATCGTTGCCAACGCGGTCAATTCACCAAGACATCGTTGGGCGTAGTCATTACCTTTGCTATGGACCACCAAGCCGATCGCACCAGACGGGCCTCCGGATTCACCGTAGATCGGAGATGCGAGCACCGCGGCTTCCTGGCCATGGCTTCTGAGCGAAAAGCGTCTGCCGATAGGTCGATTCTTTGTTTGCGCTTCGAGCGACGCGTCCGTCACGGCAGTTTCCCAAACTCCTGTCGCATCCGGTCCATCGGTGATGTTCTCTGCGACGACATTCGGAATCTTGAGATAGAGTCGCGCGTAAGGAGAACGAAAATGCTCAACAATCAAGCGAAAGGCATGGCGATACTGCGCGGCTGACAAAGATCGTTCCTGCATCAGCTGAGCGATCTGGAAGCTTGTCTCCCATTCCACGCGGTAGGAGTCTTTTTTCTCAGCGAGCGGACTTTCAGCCTCTCGTTTCGACGATGGGACTTCGGCCGATTCAGTTGCCCTCAGTGTGGCTTGCGTGCTCACTGCATTCCCCGGTGTTCCTAGGTCAATCAAAGAGGCAGTCGTCTTGCGTCTGCCCGAATGCGTCATCCATGTCGACCGGCTCAAGGAACTTCATCCCGGCTTCGAAGGCGTCTTCGCGCACCATGCGGACGCGTAAGCAGCGGGATAGCAACGGTTCAAGCCGCAGAGAACTGTGATCAAATGTCAAAAGGTAAAAGTCACCGACTCGAAGCGGCCTCGGGAACAACAGTTGACATCCCCCGGTCGACAAGTCGCTGGAAACGCCTTCAACCGAGAACGCTTGTCTTTGGTCTGGGCTACCCGGTTCAGCACGAACGGAAGCTCTTAGCCGAATCCGAATACTGCTTCGTGCTTGCCTGACCGAGTCACTCTTGTTCCGCTCAAGATCGGAAAGCGCATCGAGTGCCTCAAGACTGCAAACATCGCCGTGTGTCGGTTGATTGAACATTTTTTCCGTTTGCCAATCATCGGGTTAGTCGACTAAAAGGGCTCATCGGTTTACTTTGGCATGCGGATTGTGTTGGTGCGAATCATTTCCGCGTCGCGTTCCACCCAATCCCTTAAACAGCCCCCAAAAGACGGCAAACAGTCTTGACTGATTTTGATCCGAACTAGCACTTGCGTCGTAGCGAGCGGTCTCGATGCTTTGATTACCTTGATCTGTCTCGACCGATGCCGCCGCGGTCTGATCGGCATCCCGAAAATATGGCTGATCCTCGTTCGAAGCTGGGTCGAGTTCGAACAGAACGGCCTCTTCACGTTCGAAAAGTCTCCAGTCAACACTTTCGTCAACGGTTGCTCCGACAAAACTTGTCAGTTCTTGCAGCTCTGGTTTCGGCTCGGTGCCCTCGTCGATTTGCTTCTCTGTAATCGAATCCAGTTGATCAAGAAGTTCTGAG
>JBCBOO010000153.1:0-15311 GCA_039821235.1 Planctomycetota bacterium | reverse complement strand
CGCGGGATTCCGTTTGATGCAAAAGAAACTTGGCTTGCGGTACAAGATGGACGTCATCCCGCTCGACACGTCGCTGGTTCGTGGCAGCCACGGTCTTCATCCCGACCCGATCGATGGACCACTCGTGATCGGCCCCTCCGACCGCAGTGAACTTCCCACGGAGATGACCGGGTTCCACGATTACATTCACCGCTTACTGGATGCGTGAGTCATTCCGCCTGTTGAAACTGAACGGTCACACCGCGATGATCCGAACCGCAAAACTCGCTCACCCGATGACGAATGCAACGTAGGTCATCACTGGCAAAGACATGGTCCAGCACGAGGCCTCGGATGAATTGATTTCGTCCGGCATACCAAGTCGGCGTGATCGCCCATCCCTGACAAGCACGCTTGAGTCCCGAACGGGAACCAAAGTCCGCCAAGCAAGGCGACCACGGGGTCACATTGAGATCGCCCATCACAATCACGGGAGTCTCGGGAGCACCTTTTCGCAAACCGGCGGCGCGCTGTTCAACTGCTTGCAAGTGTTCATTCCGCGAACGAAATCCGACAGAACTCATCGGCGGTAACGGGTGCGTGGCAATTATCGACATCCCGTTACAGCTTGCTTGAATGGAGTCGATCCCGGGTGTCGCTTGGAACACTTGCACGTCCTCCAGCGGCGACCGACTTATCAATCCGATTCCGAAGTTTCCGCCGGCATCGAGCTCGAACACGCCGAAGGGATATTCCTCACGTAGTTGTGGCATGATTTGATCTCGCTGCCATTCGCAGATCTCCAGCAAAGCCACAACATCAGCGTCGGCCGTTTCAATGCAACGAACAATCCCTTTCGTATCCCGATTCGACGTGAGCACATTGAGCGTCATGACGGAAAAAGCAGGGCGTCCCGGCACCGCTTGCTCGCTCGCTCGGTAGGCTCTCGCAACGATTGCACCATGAATGAGGAGGCAACCCAGCGCGGGCAGTATGAGCGACTTTCGCTGCGTCAGTCCCGCCAGCACCAGACTCGCGGCCACCGCGATCATGACTTGAAAGCGCAGATTGGCCAGCAGGTCCGCGAACCAGTTCCAACGCGCAAGCATCGTTGCGGCTGTCACCGAAACGGCAAGCAAGACGGAGATCGGGGCAAGAACGCTTAGAACCCCGAACAGCAACCACGGTTGAGTCCCCTCGCTTGCAGGCTCCTTTCCGGGCTGTGGTTGGTCGGTCATGCCAGTCTCGCAGTGAGTGGAATTGCTTCCAACTTCGAAGCAGTGAGCCGAGTTGGACCGGCGGAGCGATCCACTACTTTGGAGCAGGGTGATGCTTCATGGTGATCGCGAGCGCTGCGGCATGCAGATTCTCCCCCGCGGCCAAAACACTTGAGGGAGTGAGCCCCAACGGATTCCCACGTGCATCGGTTATTTTTCCGCCTGCCTCCGTCACGATCAATTGCCCGGCAGCGTAATCCCAGGGGGAAAGCTTGTACTCGAAGAAAGCACCAAACCGACCACTGGCGACGGCGCACAGATCGAGGGAGGCTGTTCCGAGCCGACGAATCCCATGAATGTCCTGCCCAAAGAACTCTTCAATCGCTGCGAGTGTTGACCGCATCATGTCGCCGCGATCGTAATAGAAACCGCAGCCGACAAGAGACTTGGAAAGCTCCGATGTTTCGTCACAACGAATTCGATGAACTCCGCACCGCGAGAACTGTCCGCGAACAGCCGAATAGGTTGAGCCGGTTACGGGAGAATGGACGACACCCACACTTGGGACACCATCCTGAAAGTAGGCGATCGAGACGGCAAAGTGCGGAACACGATGCGCGAAGTTATTCGTTCCGTCGAGCGGATCGACAACCCAAAGGTGTTGCACGTTGGTATCGACCTGCAGGTCTTCTTCGCCCAGAATCGAGTGCCCCGGACAGGCCGCCTCGATCACTTTCACGACAGCGGCTTGGCTTTCCAAATCCGCATCGCTGACAAGGTCATAGCTTTTCCCGCCTTCCTTGCTGCGGGAACTGACGCCGCTGTTCCAATAACGAAGCAGCACATTGCCACCGGCGACGGCCGCTGAGAAAGCGACATCAAGAAGTGCGTTCAGGTCGTGGTCTGCATTCCGCGACACGCGACCACTAACGCTCACGATACGTGATACGGCCCTTGGTCAGATCATAGGGCGACAATTCAACACGGACCTTGTCCCCGGGCACGATCCGGATGAAGTGCTTCCGCATTCGTCCTGCGACGTGCGCCATTACTTCATTGCCGGTCTCGAGCTGGACTCGGAACCGCGTGTTTGCGAGGGCCTGCGTGACAGTACCCTCCACTTCGAAAGCTTCTTCTTTCTTTCCCAACTGTAACCCTTGGTTATCGTTTGCTGAACTGTACTCCGCGACGAGCACCGCGAAGACCAGGTTTCTTCCGTTCCTTCATGCGTGAGTCCCGCGTGAGGAATCCGCCATCGCGAAGTGCATCGTGCAGGGCTTCGTCGTAACTGACGAGTGCCCGCGCCAATCCCATGCGAACGGCGCCACTTTGTCCGGTCATTCCACCGCCATCGACGCGAACAATCACGTCAAGTTTGCTGGTGAGTTCGGCTGCATCGAGCGTCTGAGTCACGGCAGCCTGGTGCTGATCGTTGACAAAGTATTCTTCGATTGGCTTTTTGTTGACAATGATTTTTCCGGAACCGGCACGAACTCGCACGCGAGCCACGCTGCTTTTGCGGCGGCCGGTTCCCAGGGAATCACCGTTGATCTTGTCTTTCTTGACCAGCGTCATCAGAACTGTTGCGTATTGAAATGCGAATCGAAATGGGTTTCAAAGCTGGCAGTCCGACCACGCGAACACGCCAGGGTGCAAGTCTCACACCACTTTCTTGCCCTTGCGGGCCAGCGGTGTGGGATTTTGTGCGGTGTGTGGATGCTCGGGACCGGCGTAGATTTTCAACTTTTTGATCATCTGCCGAGCGAGCTTGTTCTTTGGCAGCATCCGACGGACCGCGTGGTAGATCAAATCTTCCGGCTTGCGGTCTTTCCGATCCCCGTAGCTTTCCAGCTTCAATCCGGGGTGTCCGGTGTACCAAGTGTAGTGGCGGACATCCATTTTCCGGCCCGTCATTCCGACTTTCGCCGCGTTTGTCACGATGACAAAGTCGCCCGAATCGACGTGTGGAGTGTACTCGGGGCGGTGCTTTCCCATCAAAACGACGGCAATGTCACTCGCAAGGCGACCGAGGACCTCATCGGTCGCGTCGACGACATGCCAGCTTTTTTCGATTTGGCCGGGTTTGGCCATGAAGGTGGGTTGAGCAGTCACGGAAAATCGACTTCAAATTGACGGTTAATCTTACTTTCGGCCGCATTCACGCTAGAACGCGTCACCGATTCATCTTCATATGGGGGCCGCGACCAACGAAAAACACGACGGGGAGGCCGTTAATCGGCTCGATCGTCGCTCGTGGGGTCGCGAACGCACGCCTCAGCAGCCGAGGCGGTCGCGGAGAATTCGGAAGCCTATCGACCGCCTGCATTTCGAGCAAGGGCTTTTCGCAAAATGGCACGCAATTCTAGCTGCCAGAGAACTCCTTTTCGTAACGTTTCAGCCGCAGCTTCTTTCGCGCACTGTCGCTGGTCATGTATCGCAGGCTTCCGAAGATGGGCCGCTTCGGCCCCCAAGCCCGATCATACCTCCCCAAGACCCAGAAGATTCCGCCGTAGGAATTCGGATCCCGACCGTCCAACCCGTATTTGTTATTGAGGTGCTCCATCACCTCCAACGCTTGCTCAGCAGACTCGCTCCACTGATAGATCTTCTTGCCCCACAGCATCCGCATGTAGTTGTGCATCACACCCTGGCGTGCGATTTGGTTTTGCGCCGCATTCCAAAGCGGATCATGTGTTTCGGCTCGTTCAAATTGCTCGAGAGAATACACGTGCTCACGCGGATCGTCGGCAGTCTCCGCAATCGTTTTCTTGGCCCAATCGGGCAAAGAATCAAGCTTGTCATATCGATCCGGCTCGCGGAAAGCCATGTTGAACCCCATTTCTCGCCACGTCAGCACCTGGTCCAAGAACGCCTCCGCAGGTCCGGTGGTATTCCAAAAACCGTGGTTCTTCCCATTCGCTTGGGAAGCTTGATCCGGCGTCCAGGCCTCTCGGTCGAGTACTCCCGAAACGATCTCGTGCGCCGCGATGTGGCCGAAATGCAAGTGCGGACTCAGGCCAGTCGTCGCCGTCTCGTCCGGATGGTTCCGGTCATCGTCATATCGTTCCATTCCACCACCCAAGAATCGCTCCAACCGTTCGGCTGCGGCGAAACTTCCTCCCGTCACGACCGGGCTCGGTTGGACCGAATGGTCAATCGGGAGCTGCGAAATTCCGTCGTGGTCGAGAAGTCCCTCGAGGTCGGCGGGCTTCCAGCGTTTGGTGACACTCGATGGGAGTTTTTTGAGCTCGGGTAGCTTCCGGCTGGTGAGTGGGTTTTCCTCGGGTAGCGAAAGAAGGCAGTCCAGAATGTTCTTCTGCATCCATCTCCGATAGCTATGGGCGACGGTAAAAGTTCTCTCGGGCAAACGAAGCGGGACCACCCCGTTGCCGTCGACGAGAATCATCTTCGCCTCGCACTTTTCCTTCACCGCGTCGATCATCCGCGGTAGGAAGAAACAGGGGTATTCGTCCGTTACCACCGCACAAGCTTTCTTGGCCAACGTACACAAGAGCGGCGAGCCGGCTCCGGGCCGCGGTTCCACGTAGGGAAAATAAAACGCACTGGATTTCGCCAGCGCCGCGGCGTTGTCCCGCATCCCTTCGATAATGAAGCGATGAATTCGGTCGCTGGCCCAACGGTAACGTGTCCGCAGCGGCTCAAAGACGACCAGAGGCTTCTTCAATTCGTCCGCTAAATCGGCGGCATGCTGGAGCGAAAAGTTGTACCGGGTTCGCCTGGAGGCAATCATCCAGTACAGAACGTAGTCCCCGTCCGAGCGGAGCGGGCGATCGTTGGCTACGCTAATTCGCGAACTTGGAACGGTCATCGGCAAGCTGGGAAGGTGCATGGAAGGGTGACGCTGGATCGTAGCGACCCGGCCACACCCCCAGCCGAGCGCATCAAACCTAAACGACTCGAACCACTTTGGACCCACTCGATTGACTTCGCATCGCATTCGAAAACGATTGCCAATTCTCGCGACGCTCGCGGGCCTTGTCGCCGTCGTCATCGGCTACGTCTTCGGCCTCGCTTTTCTGCAGTCCCGGGTCTACCCGCTCTATGAATTCGAACAGCTCATTCAGCCTCGGTTGATCGAAACATTGATCGTATTTTGGTTGCTTTACTTTACGGGGGCGATTGGGAGCTTTCTCAACGTCGTCGCCTATCGAATGCCGCGAGCTCGCAGCATCGGCGGACGATCGATGTGCCCGCGCTGCATGAGCTTGCTTCGCAGCCGAGACAATGTCCCCGTTCTCGGATGGATCGCACTCAACGGACGCTGCCGATCATGCTCGCTGCCGATCTCATCACGCTATCCGATCGTGGAAGCCATGGTCGCGATTTCGCTGACCGCGATCGGTGCCGCGCAGCTTTATTCGCTTTCTATCCCAGGGCAATTCGTGCACGCCCATTCCGGTCCGGTTTGGACGCCCCGGATCTCGACACCGTTGATGATCATCCTGTCTTACCACGCGATTGCCGTTTCTTGCTTGTGGGCAATGGCATTGATTCGAATCGATGGGGTTTCGCTTCCGCAAAAACTCGTTGCGTTTTCGTTGCTCGTGGGAATCGTGCCGATCCTCGCCTACCCGACGGTAATGGTGGTTCCTTGGCAATCGCCTCGCCCGGTCGATTGGTTTCCCGACGGAAAGTACTTCGACGCGATCATGCGCGTCATCACGGCCGTCGTGACCGCGGCGCTGGTCGGCCGAGCGCTCGCGAAAGGACTGTGCCCGACAGCTGACTTGAAACTCGATCCGCTCGGGCGTGACACGCGGAAACTGGTCGACTTGATCGCAATGATTTCCATTGCAGCTTTACTGGTCGGCTGGCAGTCCCTTCCTGCGTTGATCTTGATGGCGGCCTGCCTTTCGTTCCTGCTTCGGCCACTGCTGCGTCGCATTCCTCCAAACGAACTTCCCGACACCAAAGTGGGCACACCGCGATTCGCCGAACGATCGGCCTATGAAACCTTCACCTTCGCGCTGCCGCTGGCGACGACGCTGCACTTGGTGTTTTGGAGAGTCCTTTGGCGAACACCCTTCTGGCCCAGCGACCAAAGCGGCCCCTACGTGATCGTCACCGCAGCACTTGCCGTGCTCGCGGTTCCGGTGCTCTTGAAAGACCACGATCGGAACCAAGCCAACGTTCGACCGAGGATCGATGACGAAGAGGATGATGAGGAGGCGGAAGACGACAACGAGGAGTCACTCGGCATCACTCAAGGCTCAGGCGACGACTTGCCAGAGCAAGAACGCGAAGCCGAAACCGACGACGGAGATCATCGTGGAGATCACTCCCCAGGTCCGTAGCGTCTGACCTTCGCTCATGTGAAAGTACCGCGAGACCATCCAAAAACCCGAGTCGTTGACGTGCGAAAACCCCGTTGCACCCGCGGCGATCGCAACGGTAATCAACGCGAGTCTCGGTTGGCTGAGACCTTCGACGAAGTTCCCCATTAGCCCCGCAGCCGTCAACATCGCGACCGTTGCCGATCCCTGCGCGACGCGAATCAAGGTGGCAAACACCCAGGCCAAAACCAAGATGGAAATCCCCGAGTCAGAAAAGACCTGCTCCATCGCATCGGTAATCCCTGTCTCCTTGAGAACGCCTTTGAAAACGCCCCCCGCACCCGTGATCAGGATAATGATCCCCGCCGGCCCGAGTGCTCGCGTCGAGATTTCGAGCAGTTCCTCACGACTAACGCCACGCCGAGTTCCCAGGAAGTAAAGCGCGGTCAGGGTCGCGACTAACAGCGCGACGACGGGATGACCGAAAAAGCTGACCCACTGCAAGACGACGGGAGCCTCCGACATTGCCGCGGCGAGCTGCGTCTTGCGAGCTGCACTACTCAGCCCATCGGCCAAACCTGATGCCGCCCACTGCTCGACAACGGTTCCGGCCAGAATCAAGCCGATCGGAAATCCAATTAGAAACAGGATGAACCCAAACGACGGTAGTTGAAGCTCGTCTTGTGGGTCGGCCGTGGGTTCCGGAAGCGTGATCTCGATGCCCTTTGCCAATCGCGTGCACAGAAACGGTCCGCAGATCAATGCGGTCGGTAGACCCACCAACACGCCAAACAGAATGACCCAACCCAAATTGACGCCGAGGAAATAAGCGACCGCGACCGGACCGGGCGTTGGCGGCACAAAAGCATGGGTCACTGCCAGCCCGGCGACCAACGGCAAACCAAAGTGCAAGAACGGCTTTTTCGTATCGCGTGCGAGCGCGTAGAGCAACGGCGCCAGAATCACCAACGCCACATCAAGGAACACCGGGATCGAAATCACAAATCCTGTCAGCAGCATCGCCCAGGGCGCCTTTTCGACACCAAAGCGTTTGACCAATGAATTTGCGAGAGCCTGCGTGCCGCCGCTGTGTTCCAAAACCGCGCCGAAGACCGCGCCGATGCCGATAATGGTCGCAATAAATCCAAGCGCTGTCCCCATGCTGTCGACAATGGTTTGAGCGACTTCTGTGATCGGAACCGCCTCCGAATTGACCAAACGACTGGCCGCAGCCACCGCAATCGAAACCACCAAGAGCGCCAAGAACGCCGAAAGCTTCAGATAGAGAATCAGAAACAAGAGCAGTGCGATGCCAGTGCCAAGCAAAGCGATCAGCGCCGTGGGTGAGGCCAACTCCGCCGGAGGATTGGCCTGGGCCAAGAAGGATGCCGAGGGGGTCAGCAAGTGGAGCGCATCGTCGATCAAGAGGACACCGTGGCGACTGGCGGAAGGTAACGTGGAGGGTCGTCGGTCCCGCAAAAAAGCGGACTGTCTGCCCGTTTGCGGAGTCGCAATGCGGACGAACGAGCGACGGCGAGTCTAGGCGGAGGGCGGAAACGGGTCAACAAACGACCATTGCAACGCGCTTGCGGAACCCCAGACCGCCATGGAAAACCGAAATGCTATTCGATTCGTGTTTCCACCCGCTACAATTCGGTTATCGGCTCAGCGTGGTGCTGTGCCGTTCCTCAGCCCATCTCCAATTCCGCTCGCTGCAACTCTCGAATGCTTGCCGATCACTTCACTGGCGACCAATGCGCCATCTCGTTTGAGCTTTTTCCCCCCAAGTCCGAAAAGGGACTTGAGTTGCTCGAAAAAAACGTCCGCCGACTCACATCCTTTTCGCCGAGCTTCTTCACCTGCACCTATGGCGCCGGAGGATCCACGCGATCACGAACGCTCGACGTGCTCAAGCGGGTCCGCGAAATCACCGACCTGCCGATCGCCTCCCACCTGACGTGCGTGGGTGCAACGGTGGAACAGCTCTGCGATTACTTGAACGAAGCCAAGCGACGCGGAGCGGATTACGTCGTCGCCTTGCGCGGCGATCCGCCGAAAGGCAGCGATGAATTCGAAGCCGTCGAGGGTGGCTTTCGTTACGCCAACGAGTTGGTGGAAATGATCCGCGAGCGATTCGGTGATCAATTCGGAATCGCAGTCGCAGGCTACCCGGAAGTCCACCAGGAAGCCCCGGATGCACAAACCGACCTCGACAACTTGAAACGGAAAGTCGACGCGGGTGCCGACATCATCGTGACACAGTTGTTCTATGACAACGCCGACTTCTTTCGCTTTCGCGACAAATGCGAAGCGGCCGGCATCACCATTCCACTGGTCCCCGGCCTTCTACCGGTCACGAACTTTCAACAGGCACAACGGATCGCCGGGATGTGCAAAGCCAAGATCCCGACTGCGATGGCCGACGCGATGAGTGAAAGCGAAGATGCCGACTACCAATTCCGCATCGGTGTCGATCATGCGAGACAACAAACCATCGACTTGATCGAACAGGGCGTCCCCGGAATTCACTTCTACGTGCTAAACAAGAGCGACGCCGCCGCACAACTCCTCGACGGTCTCTCGCTCGAATCACACCGCTGAGGGCATCAAGGAGGAATAATAAGTAGGACAGGCTTCCAGCCTGTCGACCTTGTTTAAACAGGCCGGAACCCTGTTCTACGTTTCAAGTTCACGGGTTGCTTATTAAAGTTCCGAGCGAGTCGCCCATCCTGGCGTAGAGTTCGACGTGGTTGTGAGAGTGTTTGACTAGGTCGTCGTCGAACTGAATCGTGTTTGGCGGAAAGATGGTGATGGTCGATGAGCCACCGAATTCGAAGTAGCCCTTTTCGTCGCCCTTCTGGACGGCCGAGCCGGGTTGGTAGGTTTGATTGATGCTGCCGACGCAGGTGGCGCCGACTTCGATCAACAACACCTCCCCGACGTTTGGAGATTCGAGCTGCGTGATTGTTCGCTTGTTCGTCGCCAGGATCTCGATGTTCTGCTTGAGCGCGATCGGGTTGACCGAATACAGCGGGCCGTTGATCAGCCGCGTCGCTCCGGGTGTCCCGGCGACGGGAAAATGAAAGCGGTGATAGTCGACGGGGCATAACCGCGACAGGAGTAAACTGCCGCCTTCGTACTGCGGGGTCAGTTTGGGATCACCGATCAACCTCGCGACATCAAACTGCTCACCTTTGACGAACAAGCCCGTTGCCTCATTAAGGTCGGGCACACAAAGATGACGCCCATCGGCGGGAAAGACCGCACGGTTGGGCGCGGACTCAACCGGACGTGCCTCAGGTTTGAGCTCGCGTGAGAAGAACGCGTTAAAATGTTCAAACCCATCGACCGACTTGCGAAACTCGCCCGCATCCAGCTCGTACTCGTCGATGAACGGCGGAATCAGCGACCGGGTTTTCGCTTGGTTCATCCGCCAGCCGTACCACCTGGAAAACCAGGCACGTTTCACAACGGCTGCCAGGGACGCCTTTCCGAGGAACGTATCGTACGTCCATCGCAGAGCCGCATCGCCATAGATTTTCTCCTGACGAAGCGACTTCGTGTAGCGATCGAAGTACGTGATCGGCTCGGACAAGCGACTAACCTTCGTTGATCGTATTGATCAGCAATCGAAGTCGTCCGAGCGAGCGGCGGTTAAAGTGAAACACCAGCCTCGGCAAACCTGCCAGATCGGGCTCTCCGCCTTCTTCTTTCAAAGCCTTGGTTTGCTCGAACTGGCCTTTGACAAGGATGTCCGAAAACTCAGACTGAATGTGATCCAGTCTTTCCTCGTCCAGGGCTTCCTTGAGTCGGAAGACGAGACGATCGCGGACGTATCGCATGCTGTGATAGCGGTGGTAGAAGCCCAAGACTTCTTCGACGGCTTCGTCAACGCTATTGGTCACTTTGTACAGCGAAACATCATCCGGGCTGATCATGCCTCCATCGAGCAACTGCTTGTCGACGAATGACGAAAAGTCCTTCCAGTAACTGCCGCTGGGATGGTCGAGCAAAACGAGCGGCAGCATGATTTGCTTGCCGGTTTGCATCAGCGTCAGTGTTTCGAGGGCTTCGTCGAGCGTTCCAAAGCCGCCTGCACAACAAACAATCGCGCTACATTCCTTGACGAACATCAACTTGCGAGTGAAGAAGTACTTCATCGTCACGAGCTTGGGATCACCTTCGATGACATGGTTGGCACCTTGCTCGAACGGCAGCATGATATTCAGCCCCATGGAGGCTTCTTTACCGGCACCGACATGCCCGGCTTCCATGATGCCGCCGCCGGCACCGGTGATCACCATCCACCCGTGCTCGGCCATTTTCCGGCCCAGATCGGCCGCCGAGATGTAATCGGGGTGATCCGGTTTTGTGCGTGCCGAACCAAAAATCGTCACTTTGCGTCGGCGACGGTAAGGACGAAAGACTTTGAATGCGTAACGGAGTTCTAACAGCGTTCGGGACAGGATTTTGAGATCGCCGCGGGAAGTCTGATCACGCTGCAGTCGCGCGATCGTGTTTTGCATCTCGCTGAACAGATCCGAGTTATCACCGCCGGAGGGCTCACTCGTGATCGGCTCGTCGGCTGGCTGAGGCCGCTCGAGAACACTTTCACCAATCGCTTCCGGGGGAAGTTTGGTAGTGTCGATTTCGGCCGGGGTCGAAAAATCCTCCGAGTCCTGATTTGCTTTTCCGTTAGGTTCCATGTGGTTCCGCCTCTCCTTGAGGTTCATCTTGTGTTGATTCGTCAGGCTTGATCCCCAGAACTTTTCCAAGAATCAAAGCAATCGGGGCAGCCGCAAAACTGAGCAACGCCCCCATTTTGACCGAATCTTGGATGGCGCCGGGATCTCGGAAAGCAGCGACCGAGACGAACAGGGCCACGGTAAATCCGATTCCGGCAATCATGCCAAGGGTTACGATATGCCGGTAGTCCATCCCGGCGGGCTTCTCCAGTCGGAAAACTTTCTCCGCGACCAACGTCATCACGGTGATACCGACCGGCTTGCCGATCAACAGTCCGGCCAAGACAAGCCATGTTCCCGTCCCAACGCTACTGAGCACCACGCCCGCGTTGACCAGACCGAACAGTCCCAAGAAACACTCGACCGGTGTCTTCCAAAAGTGTTCGAACGCGTTGAGCGTGTCGTCACGATGCAGTTCTTCTCGAGCAAAAATCCCCAGGTCCGACTCCGCACTTGGCAGCAACGGAATGATTGGTACCAATCCCAAAGCCGGGTGCACGTTCGCCTCGTAGAACGAAAACCAGCACATGATTCCGGGACCGAGGAAGTAGATCCAGTGGGACGTCACGCGACACTTGCGCAACACCCATGCAAGTGCCATGGCCGCCAACGTCAAACACAACCACATGGGTTCGATCGGAGCGGAGGGATAGAAGATCGCCAAAATGATCAGCCCCGCCGCGTCATCCGCAATCGCAAGCAGAAGCAGGAAAGCGATCGCGGGGTGACTGCCACCAAAGATCAGCCTTGCGATCAAATAGCTGAATGCGATGTCGGTCGCACAGGGGACGGCCCAGCCGTTCCCAAGGTCACCCATCGTTCCCGTGCCGAGCGCACCGAAAAGGTAGAACGCCACGGGACCAAGAATCCCGCCGAGTGTTGCGAGCAGCGGTGTGGCTGCTTTCCGAGGATTGGAAAGCGCTCCGCCCGGCAACAGCGACTCCCAAACCTCTTTGGCCGCGATCGCGAAGAACAACGCCATCATGACGTCGTTCACAATGAACGAGAGGGTGTACCAGTGATGCCCGGAATCGTGCCCATCGCCACCATGGCCATCGCCGTCCTCGTGGCCATCATCTTCGTCGTGTTCTCCATCTTCGTCGTGTTCTCCATCTTCGTCGTGCCCGTGGCCTTCATGGTCGTCACCATCGTGCTCGTCCCCGGCGTGCTCGTCCCCGGCGTGGGATTCCTCCCCGGGCGGTTTTTCGGGAGCCTCACTCGGCAAACCGCCAGCTTGGGTTTCCTCGCCATCGGTTTGATCGTCGTGGGTTTCATCGTTGTAGTGGGATTCATCGTCGTGGGAGACCGGTCCATGAGGCTCCCCACCTCCCCAAAGCGTCCTCACATCAAAGTGCACGAACTCCTGGTAGCTGGTGCTCTTGTTCTGATGGGCGGCGTTGGCCCAGATCAGCGCAGAGACCGCGCCGATGATCAAGAGAAGGGAGTTGTCGATCAAAAATCGAATGACGCCGCCGTTAGATTGCTGTTGCCCAGACATCGAAGCAGTTCGGTTCCGCAGAAGGTGAAACAGTGAGGAATCGGTTCGGACAGACGTTACGGTCAAGAAGAAGAGGTCAAACCCTCGCCGTTGACCAGACCCGTGAGGGATATTACTGGTTTGGCGAAAATTTGGTGACCCCAGTTCCCCGTGCATCGTCGAACCGGAAGACATCGCAAGACAGTCATGCGACTCTAGGCTACGAACCCGCACGTTGCCTGTAATTGTGAGACAACCGTCACCCGGGTAAACTTCCATGGCCTTCCGCAGCGGAAAATTGGAGCCGCGAGACTTTGTGACGGTTTTCCGTTCGTAAGGCTTCCCCAGTTGACTCAGCCATTGGAAACCCCTGGTTCCGGGGCTGGTGTCCGCCTACAGGAAGCGCCCCCAAATTTGAAAAACCGCGATCTCCATCAAAGTTGACGGGATCGTCGCCGCAGGGGACTTCTCGATGCCCAACAATCAAATGAACCGTTCCGTCCGCGTTTTCGCGGGAGCCGAGCCAGCCTTCTCCAGCCCGCTACTCCTTTCCACCCCTTTCCGGATCACCAGATGACCAGCACCGCAAATTTGGAAACGCAAGATGCCGGCACCCTACGGCTGATCTACGGAGATCAAGAGCTGGAGCTGCCCGTGATCGAGGGCAGCGAGGGTGAACGGGCGATCGACATTAGCCAGCTTCGTCGGCAGACCGGACTGGTGACTCTCGATGAAGGGTTCGTCAACACGGGCAGCACGAGCAGTGCGATTACCTTTCTTGACGGTGAGAAAGGTGTCCTGCGGTATCGCGGCTACCCGATTGAAGACCTCGCCGCACACTGCGATTTCGTCGAAGTCGCCTACCTGTTGATCTATGGCGAACTCCCCAACGCCGAAGAAGCTTCGGCGTTTCGAAGGGGCATCCGTCATCACACGATGATCCACGAGGACATGAAGTCCTTTTACAACGGGTTTCCGCGCGACGCACACCCGATGGCAATCTTGAGCAGCGTCGTCGGCGCACTGTCGACGTTTTACCAAGACTCGATGAGCGTCGAGGACCAGCAACAAGTCGACATTTCGGTGTATCGCTTGCTGGCGAAACTGCCAACCATCGCAGCGTACAGCTACAAGAAATCGATGGGCCAGCCATTTATGTATCCAAACAATGATTTGGATTACTGCGAGAACTTCTTGCACATGATGTTTGCCACGCCGGCACATGATCATCTGGTCGACCCCGATTTCGCAGAAGCGCTCAATCTACTTTTGATCGTGCATGCCGATCATGAGCAGAACTGCAGCACGTCGACCGTCCGAATCGTCGGCAGCAGCAACGCCAACATGTTCGCTTCGATCTCCGCCGGAATCGGTGCCCTCTGGGGGCCACTCCACGGTGGTGCCAACGAAGCCTGCGTGAACATGCTGGAGCAGATCGCGAACGATGGTGGCAATGTCAAGAAGTACGTCGACATGGCGAAGGACAAGAACAGCTCCTTCCGCCTGATGGGCTTTGGGCACCGCGTCTACAAGAACTTTGATCCTCGTGCAAAGATCATCCGAGCCTGCTGCGACAAGCTTCTCGCAAAACTGAATATCGACGATCCGTTGTTCCAAGTCGCCCAGGAACTCCAAGAGGTCGCACTGAAAGATGAGTACTTCATTGAACGCAAGCTCTACCCCAACGTCGACTTTTACTCCGGCGTGATTTATCGGGCGATTGGCATTCCCGTCCAAATGTTTACCGTTCTGTTTGCCATCGGTCGCCTACCGGGCTGGATCGCACATTGGAAGGAACTGCACGCCAGCCCCGGCAAGCGGATCTATCGCCCACGTCAGGTTTACACCGGATCGACGGACCGAAAGGTCATCCCGATCGAGCAACGATGATGTCAGATTCCTTCGGAAAACTCTTTCCACAAGGTCTCACCTACGAGGCCTTTTTGGACAAGTATGCGACGCCCGCCCAGCGGGAGCGATGGGACGGTTACCACGCGGCAATCGAACTCTCCGAAGCGCAGAAAGAATTGCTCGCGGGATTTGAACGCGAAATGAAAGTCCTCGTTTCAGCAGGCGCCTGGTGTGGTGACTGCATCAATCAATGCCCGGCCTTTGATCACTTCGCCGCGCAGAATGAACGAATTCAAGTCCACTTCTTTGATCGTGACGACTGCCCCGAACTTGCAAACGCCATCACCACTTGCGGTGGCCAGCGAGTTCCCTCGGTGCTGTTCCTCAGCGAAGATAACTTTGTTTGCGGTCGTTATGGTGACAAGACTCTGGCAACCTACCGCCATCTTGCGGAAACCCAGCTCGGTCCGAGTTGTCCGACCGGAATCGGGGACGTTAACACGTCCTTGCTGGAGGATGTGACGCAAGAGTGGCTCAATGAATTCGAGCGCATCCAGTTGATGCTTCGTTTGTCAGGCCGTCTCCGCCAGCTGCACAACGACTAACGACGGTTTACACAGCGAACCTCTCTGTTGGCAAAGCCATCGCCGAGACCACCACTTTCTCCCTCTCGGGAGAAAATCCAGCTTTGGCAAAAGGCATAAAAAATGGCCTTTTGCTACGTGTGGTGATTTCGGCATGAAATGGT
>JBCBOO010000152.1:0-15490 GCA_039821235.1 Planctomycetota bacterium | reverse complement strand
CAACAGGCTAACTTCGCGATTAGCCTGTTGAAGCAGGCGGGTGGGAAAGAAAGTATCGCCATGAAACGTCGTATGGCAGGATGGAACTCAAACTACCTGCTCAAAGTACTGGGAATTCCCGCCTGAAGTATGCGGTGGCCCTGGTTACCGCCCCCGTTACCCCAATCAAGTATTGAGGCAGTCTCTTGATTGAACCGCAGTCATTCACCCTAAATGATGATGCGCAGAAACGAGCAATGATGCTTGGTGGGGGCCCCGCTGGTCTTGGGGTTGTCGCCCTGCTTGGTGTGATAGCCAGTTTCATTAGCAGTGGCACGATCGAACCGCTATTTGCATTGGCATCGCTTCTCCTTTTGGGGGTCGGTGGCTACTTGCTCCATCTCCTTTGGCCTTCGTTCCAGTCGATTGATGTATCCGATGCGGGCATACGCCTAACGTACCGCAAGGAAGAGATTCAATTGGGTTGGGATCAGATCCGATTCCTCGAAGTCACTGAGCCAAGCGAGGGTGAGTCGCAACAACATCTTGTGTTTATCGCAACCGGAACTGATGTCGGGCATCTGTTGGATGACGTGACGGTTGCTCGCTTTGATGAGCTGATACAATGCTTGCACAGTCAGGCTAATAGTCGTTCCATTAGGTGGAGCGTCCGAAACGGGGCGATTGCGTAGTCAAGAACTGGGATAACCATCGCATCCACCGAAGTCGGGCTTGCGAGGTTTTACGAATGGACAATCAACTTTCCCGACTCGGTGATGCGGGTCGTTATGCCTCTGAATCCTCACCATGACTCCTGCTGATCCAGCGCATTTCGTTCGCCGACTGACGTAACTCTGATGGCGACGTTTCCCGAGTTTCCCAACGGACAGTGAACGCTGGAACACATTCGTGCGTTCAGCTACAATAGTGCTGTCTTGCCTCCTGGTGCCATATGAACGTCGACCAAACCATCACCGAAATCTCATCTCTTCCAGTCGTTGAGCGCGTCCGCGTCGTTCAAGCGATATGGGATTCTCTTCCTGGCGACCCCGACCTCGGCGTTTCTGCAGACCAACAAGCAGAGCTGGACAGGCGCGTCGCGGCGCACGATGCGGATCCTGGTTCATCCATCTCAGCCGAAGGATTTCGGCGCCGACTTGAGAGCGATTCTTAATGTGGACGATTAGCTTTCGTCCAGAGATTGAAGACGATCTCCGAAGCGGCTCTGAATGGTATAACTCAAAACGTGATGGACTTGGCGACGAGTTTATTGCGGATTACTGGGAGGCGATCGATATTGGGCGTACTACACACCGAGCGGCGGAGGTCACTCAATCGGGTTTGAGTGCAGGCTCATTCGCCGCCGCCGGGTGATCCGTAATGTTCGCCGATGGAAAGCGGCTCTGATTTTGAAACTCCTAACTTGCACGCTACAATCAAGACGTAGCCAACTTAGTGAGAACTAAAATGCAAACTGAATCTAAAACCGTCAAACAAGCTGCTTCGTCTGTCCTCCAGAGCCTTCCCGATGACGTCACCTGGGAGCGTGTTCAATACCACCTTTTTGTACGCCAACAGATCGAACTCGGCTTGGCAGACGCTGAAGCCGGACGGCTTCTCGACACTTCAGAGGTTCGCAAACGGCTGGATGCTGCGAAATCGGGTACGGCTTCGTGAAGCTCCGCTGGACCGAAAGAGCGACAAACCAACTGGTTGCACAGCTTCTTGATTTCCCATCTTCGGGTTCAGTTGTTCCTGAGTACGGACGAGAAGACATTCGCGAGGTGTTTTCTGACTCTTATCGAATCATTCATCAGGTGTTGCCAGGCGAGGTTCGCGTGTTGGCAGTGATTCACGGCTCAATGACCTTACCCGAGTCTCCTCCAACGGACGGCGAAATCGGGTAGGACGCCGGTCTCCCGGCGTCCTCCCCACACCACCTAGCATGCGGGTCCGCTACTCGCGCCGTTTCGACGAAGCGGAGCAAGTTCCGCCCACAGAGTCTTTAAACTCAAGTCACCTTGTCCTTGCAACCACGCGTTGGTCATGCCGACACCGCTCGCGATCGCCTTGGACATGTGCCAAGGACCTTGGCGTGAGCGGGCATGACGGATCGCTTGGCGACGTGGAACGCCCAATGCGATCAGATTTCGACGAATCGCACACCTTTCGATTGTTGAAACTTGATCATGGATTCAAAGATTTTCTTCCGACGTAACAACCGGAAAAAACCGAGAGGAATTTCTATGCTTCAACGATCGATAAGAATGTCCACGCTGCTAGTAACAGCCTTAGCCGCTTCGACCGTCGCGGCAGATCCTGCGGAGGAGCTGAAGAGATATATGGACGCGTGTGTCCAGGTGGACAAGTTCAATGGTTCGATCTCGGTTGCAAAGGACGGTGAAGTCGTGTTCAGCCAGGGATATGGCATGGCCAACTTCGAACACGATGTCGCAAATTCACCCGAAACTAAGTTCAGAATCGGATCTATCACCAAGCAGTTCACCGCGATGGCAGTCATGATCTTGCAAGAGAAGGGCAAGCTAGATGTCGAAGATCCGATTTCAGAACATCTCGATGGCACTCCGGAATCTTGGAAGCCGATCACCATTCATCATCTTCTGACCCATACGTCGGGTATTCCCAACTACACAAGTATGGCCAACTATGGGACCGATATGGCTTTGCCTCAGTCGATCGAGCAGATGGTTGCCCGTTTTCGTGACAAGCCACTTGAGTTCACACCTGGAGACGAATTCAACTACTCAAACTCGGGTTACTTCTTGCTGGGAGCGATTATCGAAGAAACGTCGGGAATGTCGTATGAGGACTTTCTGCACAAGCAAATCTTTGCGCCGTTGGATCTTAAAAACACGGGCTATGATCGTTACCAATCGGTTCTCAAGCATCGAGCTGCCGGATATGACCGGCAAAGTGATGCCGTAGCGAATGCAGCTTATCTCGACATGTCGCAGCCGTACGCAGCGGGCTCTCTTTACTCAACCGTTGAGGACCTAACGCGTTGGGATGAAGCCCTGCGAGGCCAAAAGCTGATCTCCGAGGAAAGCTACCAACAGATGTACAAGCCTGAAAAGAACGATTACGCATATGGCTGGGCTGTTCGGGAAGAGTCGGGAAGGCAGTCGATTGGACACGGGGGGGGAATCAATGGGTTCGTCACGCACATCCGCCGTTATCCGCAGGAAGATCTTTGCGTCGTGGTTTTGTCCAATGTGATTCCTGCGAATCCGGGGCGCATCTCGAGCGATCTTGCCTCAATCATGCTTGGTGAATCTTACGAGCTCCCTCGGGAGCGAGTGCCAGCGGAAGTCGATCCGAAAGTGTTTGACTCGTACGAAGGGAAGTACCAACTGCAGCCTCGAATGGTGGTTACCATCAAACGGGAGGCGGAAAAGCTGACCGCTGAGTTGACGGGGCAGCGGGTGTTGGTGTTAACACCCGAGTCCGAAACTGTCTTTTTTCACAAAGGCATTGACGTGGTCATCACGTTTGAAACAGACAAGAGCGGCAAGGCAGTGGCGCTTGAATTTCAGGGCGGTGGAAGGAAAATTCGTGCAGCGCGAATTAAAGAGCCCGGGAAGCAGTCGACCAAATAGGCTTGGTGTTGCTGAAATTCTTTGTTCAAGAAGCCATCAGTTAACTTGGGATGTCGCCAACGCATCGAAACCCAAGACACCGGCCGCGTGCGTCGGGGTTTCTGCCGCGGCGGTAGCTCGACCTGCAAAGTTCAATCGGCCCCACCCAACTTCCACCACGCTCACTTCGTATTCCGGTTTCAACGACAAAGACCGGGTCGCGTCTGGTAGCGGCTTCGCTGGAATAGAATTCAGCCGAGAACCAATCGCGACACCAATGCCAGATCGTGCCACTCATGTGCCTCAGGCCAAACCGTGATTGACCGAACATCTGCTGCACCGCCGGCAGCGGCAAACCCGCCGATTCATACTTCTCGCCGCATTGGTGGGCTCCCGCGTAGACACGTTCCTTATCGTCGAATGCACCTGCGGAGGCGTATTCCCACTGGGCTTCTGTTGGCAGATAGCTCATCTGCGATCCGTCCGCGGCCCAGTCGTGGCCGTTTGCCCAACGTGAATATGCATCGGCGGCGTACCACGAAACCATCACGACCGGTTGCATTGCTGTCCCCGCACGAGGCTTCCAAGTTTGTTCGCACCTCCCAAACTGCATGTCCACTTTTCGATCGTCGTTCGGAGGAAGAGCGATTATCATTTCGATCTCGTGCTTTTGAAGTTCGATCGAATTGAGGAATCGGCAGAACGCGGTCACTGAGACGGGTTCGATGTCAATTAGAAACGTTGAAAGTGTGATTGAGTGGCATGGCCGCTCATCGTCATGAGCATTCTCGTCATCGCTGCCGACCATGACTGAAGCCGCCGGAAGCTCCACGCATACCATTCCGTCTGTAACGCGGCGATACATCGCGCGGTTTCCGTCAGCGTCCAACTTATCGTACAGCCCGATTCGCTGAAGATCGTCAGAATGATAGCGTCCTCCGAGTTGCGTAAAGCCAGACTCCGCTGTCGGAGGCTGTTCGATCGGCTTCTTGCGCCAACCGCCGCGAACGGGTTTCCCGGTCCCCTGATTCAAGAACGCGAACTCGGCCAAGTCGCGAACACGAAAGGGCTGCCGAGAAAAGATCAATTTGCCGACAGGAGTTTTCGGCGTGTCAGGAATTGTGATGCCGAATTCGTCTTCGGTTTGCATGATCAGCTCGATCAGATCGAGACTGTCACAGTTGAGGTCTTCGATCATTCGGCTCTCGGGCTTGACCTCATCGAGGTCCCGTCCAATCTGCTCAGCCGTCACGGCGCAGAGCCGTGCCTCGACGTGCTCCAGTTCCAACCAATCCGACGACGCGTTCATCACGATGAATCTCACTGATCCGGAAAACGAATGGGAGGAAACTACGAGGGCTGGTGAATGTCGGCAGCCACGTCCCGAAGCGGTTTTCGACCAGCCTCATGAACGCTTCCCGTGCAACTATTCGTGCAACGACTTGTCGCCATAGCTGTCGCCGACGCCTAAGGAGTGTGAAAAAGGGTAAGAAAAAGGGTAGAGTGTGAAAAAGGGTCAGGAGACCGACGCAAAATCCTGGCTGCACTCGCGCCTTACGGTACTCGCGTCGTACGGTACTCGCACTTTGAACACACCATGCTAGTCGAACAAAAACCAATCTTTTGTCTACTTGTTCTGTCCGCCTTGTGCGCCCCGTGCGGCCTCGAAACCGTTCAAGCTGAAAAGTACGAATTGGTGCGAGTGCTGGATGTGACTGGACGCCAGGGCATCGCGACCGATGGCCGACGGTATTTCGTCAGTGGTAGTAAGTCACTCCATGTTTACTCCAAGCAAGGCGAGTTACTGAAGTCTAACAAAGATCCTTTCGTCGATTTGGAGAAACCTGCCAACCACTTGGGCGACATCAGCGTTCACGACGGAGAACTGTACGCAGGGATTGAGTGGTTCGAAGACGGTCGCGGCAAAGACATCCAGATCGCCGTTTATGATGCCGCGTCGCTACGGTTCAAGCGTGCGTTTCCCTGGAATCCTAAGTCCGGGCAAGTGGAAGTAAGTGCTTTGGCAGTCGATGCCGCCGGCGGTCTCGTCTGGATGACAGATTGGGTGACCGGCAACTATGTCTATCGCTACCGGCTCGCCGACGGAGAATACGCGGGCAAATTGCACTTGCGACCGGTCCCTCAATGGCAACAGGGCATCGCGTGCTACCGTGGCGAACTCTTCATCACTGCTGATGACGGCGATGCCGATCACCAAGAGGCCGACAATCTCTGGAAAGTGCCGGCCGATGCCACGGGAACGGCAGCCTACGTCAACCACGAATTAGCGTTTGACCAATTGCGTGATGTTGGTGAGATCGAAGGCATCGATTTCGATGAATTGGCTGGGGAAATGTTGGTGCTATCCAATCGTGGGAAACGGATCGTTCTGGGAATGCCCAAAGGTTTCTACCCTGGCTACGATCGGGAAATCAGCGAAGTCCACGTGTTTCGAATAACCCAATAGAATTCTAACGCCCATTCACCGTCGCTTCGGAGGACGTGGTTGATTCCCCCGGCTACATGGAGCCGAAGGCCTTGTAATACACACCGAGCGTACCCACGAATGTCGCCGGTGCGGCTCGCTATCGCGTCCTCTTTTTTACAGTTGCGTGGGATGTGTGGGACAATGCCTGTTTTAACTTCGAATCTGAATTTATTGGCATCCCATACGGTGTTCAACCAGCTACCGGGATTCCTTTTCTTGGCATTCATGTGGTGTGGCGTGCCGATTCTCGCCTGCGCTCTTCTGGGTGCGAGAGTGGGTTGGGCGCCGTTTCGATGGAGGCGGATCGGCGGTGCCGCAATGGGTCTGCTGATTGGAGTGGCAACACTGCTGCCGGCTTCGTTTCTATCGCTTTGGTTGGCAGCCCAGATCGACTTACCGCCCATGCTTCCAAGACTCATTGCATTCATCGCTGGAGGGTGTTTTGCCAGCTCGTGGGTTGCCTACGGCGTTGCCCGAGTCGGACGGCCCACGAATCAGGCCCCGACGATGGCAATGTTGAATGCAAATTGCGAAGAGCTCGAACAGATCATCCGCGGACGAGCCGTGACAAAAGTCGGGCTAAAAGCTGGTGCTGACTCAGACGCCATACAAGCGGATGAAATCTTGACGCACGACCAATCCGTTCGTGCAGAAGAGATTCGCCGAATGCGGAACAAGCTGATGCAATCCAGAGCAGTCCTCCATGAAGACGTGGCATTCTGGGTCAACCAATCCAACGAGTTACTTGATGAATTCGACAGGCAGTCCAAAAAGCCGCGTCACCAAACCGCTTCGAATCGTGGAGCGCTAGGCAGGCTTAGCGAAGACGAAAACCCCTACAAACCCCCGACAGATGGAGCTTCATCGAATTAACAGATGTCTCGTCACTTGAGCCAAACGCGACAGTTCGTGATCGCCCGTTGCTAAACGGCATTGCTCTTCGATCGCCACCTGAGGATCAGGCTCGCGACCGCCGCGCCTATGATGCCGCCAACGATCGCTGCGATGTAGTGCACAAAATCGATCAACGGACTGTTGTCGTCAACGAACGAGTGACTTACCAGGACTGCGGCAACGATCCGTCCACCAAACCAACCAGGCAGCATTGCTACCACTGCGAATGGGATGATCGCGACACGCTCAAGCGAAAACTTCTCAGCAGCTGCAACACTGTCCTGCGATCCAAGTGTCGCAAGGCGCAAACGCGAAGATGCGTGTATCCGACCCCCGATCGCTGCACCAAAATAAGCAATTCCAATCAAACCGGCGATCCCTTGCGAGTTATCACCTGTCTGACTCGATCGCCATGGGAATTCCCAATTGAATCCAGCTCACTAGGTCGTGCCACTGGATGACTGCAAAGGCAGGAGCCAATGCTGCCGTCAGCGCGAGCAGACCAGTGATCGTGAATTGCGGCTGCGGTTTCAATGGTGCCTTGATTTCTGGTGTCTCGATCTTTCTGTGAAACGTCTTCCCGTGCGTTGGCACCCAGCTTAAGACCCGAGCGGTTTGTCGCAGTGTACCAGGCAACGATGATTCGATGGAACTTGTTGATCACGCGGCGCCAAGGCCGCAATTCGCTTGAGCAGCGTGGCGACATTGCCTTTGGTGGCAACGCGACCGAAGTTCAAGAAACTGGCGATAGCTTCATGATGTTTTCACGATTTGGGACCTCACCGTCTCGCTGGATTATGGGAGACTCAAAAAATTAAGGTACCGCGTTTGAGGAAGTGGAGATGTTGTCCGTGTTGAAAGTCGTTTTCCGCGTTCGCCCGCTATCTGTATTCGTTCTCTCCGTGTTGATCTACGCTCCAGCGTTGGCTCACGAGGGTGAACACAAGAATGAGAAATCGAAAACGGAGACTGCGAGAGGGAACAGTCTGGGTAAGGCACTCGTTCTTCCCAACATTGACGGCCCCAAGCCTTGGTCATCCAAGCCGGCGCTCGAAGATCCGGATCGGTTTTCCATCGCCATCATGACGGACCGAACGGGAGGCCACCGCCCGGGAATCTGGATGAAGGCTGTTGAACGCGTGAATTGGTTGCGTCCGGACTTTGTCGTCTCGGTGGGCGATTTGATCGAGGGATACACGGAAGATGAAACGGAGATCGAACGGCAGTGGAAAGAGTTTCTGGTGTTTGTCGACCAATTTGAAATGAAGTTCTTCTTCGTTGCCGGAAATCACGACGTGACGAACCCAACGATGCACCGAATATGGCGAGAGAAGTTTGGCAAAGAGTGGTACTCCTTCGACTACAAGAACGTTCACTTTGTTTGCCTGTTGAGTGAAGACCCGTCAGCGCGACTCGGTGAAGAGCAATTGGCCTGGTTGGAGATGGATCTGGAAAATAGCCGAGACGCTCGCTGGACGCTGGTCTTCCTTCACAAACCAATTTGGACCTATTCGGAACGAAGCCTCGTTGCGGGGAACGAAGACAAGACGAACTGGAAGCGTGCCGAGGTTCTGCTCGCGGATCGACCTCACACAGTTTTCGCGGGGCACGTGCATCATTATGTGCAGTACCAACGGAACGGCCAGCAGTACTACTCGCTTGCGACCACCGGTGGAGGTTCGCGGTTGCGAGGACTTTCCTACGGTGAGTTCGATCACATTACTTGGCTCACCATGGGAGAAGGACGGGCCGCGTGTGGCGAACCTGCTTCTTGACGGGATTCAGCCCGCCGATGTGGTGACGGAGGAATCAATCGAAGGCTTTCGTGACTTCCTCGCAAAGGTTCGGATCGGAGTTGATCCGATCTTCATCAGCGGTGACGAACTTCAGGACGGCGAGATTCGTGTTACCGTGACGAACGGGTATGCGACACCGATCTCGATTGATGCAACGATCAATGGATTGCCACTCGTTGGTCTTGATATGGAATCGCAGACGATTCAAGCGGAGATCGAGGCGGGAGAGACGTTGACCAAAGTCGTGCCGTTTCGGATGAAGGAACCGGTTGAATTGGCGAGGTTTCGACGGACGTCACTTGAGGCAAAAGTCGCCTCCATCGAAGATGCCTCTCTTCGCGCCGAGTGGTCTGTCCCCGCGATCATCGACCGAGAGTACGCGATCTTTGCCCGCGACATCTCGATTGACGGCAGACTTGACGATTGGTCAAGCACCACTTGGTGGGAGACAGACGCATCGCCACCCCTTGCCGGTAGTGCGCAAAATTGGAACGGGCCAGCGGATGGTTCGTTCAGAATTTCAGTCGCCTGTGATGATGACAATCTAAATTTCGCTGCCAAGGTTGCGGATGAACGCATCGTTGATGGCGACCAACTAACGGTCGCCGTTGATCCGCGTCCTTTAATCAATCGGTTGGAGCGGAATCGACTCGGTCGCGAAACAATCGCATTGACGGTGGAGGCACCTGCCTCTGAGGAACTGGCAAGTTGCAAAGTAAGCCGATTTGGACGAAATGTGGCAGAGGTGTCCGCCTATGGACGAAGGATCCCCGGTGGGTACGAGCTTGAGTTTTCGGCACCCATCAAGAACCTTGTCGATGCCCAGGGCTCCGATTGGTCGAGCTTTCAAGTGGGCGCCCGTTTGGTGGATGTGGACTCGAGTGAAGAGGAAACTTGCGAAGTCCTTTGGCGGTCTTCCCCGAATCGTCGTGAAAACCGTGAGTTCGCCCACGTCATTCGGAAGTAGATTGGATCCCCGACTGTCGAGAACCTCCGTAATATGAATCTGTGAGATGAGTCACTTCAATTGTCTGCTCTTGTCTATCGCACTCTGCGGATTGAGCCTTTCAGGCTCCGCAAGTTTCGCGATGGCGGATGATGGTCGAGTCGGACCAATCGTTGGAACGGTCGAGTCGACCACGGCTCATTTACTCTATCGACCGGGTGCCGTCGAAGCCAAACTGCGGCTTTCAGTGATGGAAGGTAGCCAGGTTGTTCAACGTGTCTCTGCGATGTCGAACAGTCAGAACGACTTCGTCGTCAAATTTGTCGTGAGAGGATTGAAGCCAGCCACCAAGTACTCCTACTGGATCGATGACGCCAGTGGCCGCGTCCATGTCCCGCCCGGTGGAACGCATTTCTTCACCACTGCAAGTCTTGGCACTCAGGGTAATCGCGTTGTGGTTGGCTTCGCTTCTTGTGTCGATATCGAACCGAACGATATTTGGAAAGAGATGGAGAAGCTGAAGGTAGATACCGTCTTCCTAATGGGGGACACACCCTACATCGATAGTTCGGACTTGAAAGTCGTCCGAGACAAGCATCGAGAGTTTCTTCAAATGCCGGATCTAGCGGCGCTTGGCTCGCATACACCTGTGGTTGGCACCTGGGATGATCATGACTTTGGACTGAATAACGGCAACGGCCGGAGCATGATGGAGGGCAAAGGTGACACGCGTCGCGGATTTGTTGAGTACCGAGCTCATTCACAGTTTGGTAACGGGGCTGAAGGTGTCTATCACAAAGTCAGTCTCGGACTAATAGATGTCTTTCTTCTCGATCCACGCTACTTCTCGCAGACCGAACCGTCGCCGATCGACGCGAAGCAGCCAACCTGCTACGGATCCGATCAGTGGAACTGGCTTTTGACGAACCTGAGTGAATCGAAGGCCGCATTCAAGGTGCTCGCCGCGGGGTCGATTTGGCAGGACAAGAAGAATTCCGAAACAGACGACATGTTCACTTACTGGTACGAACGTGACGCACTGCTCGACTACATAGAAGCCAAGAAGATCAGCGGCGTCGTGCTTCTGGGCGGTGACATCCATGTCGCTCGACACCTCATTCACCCGCAGAGAGTCGGCTACGACTTACACGACTTTGTCGTCTCGCCCGGTCACGAGCGAACCATCACGAAATTGGATGTATTTCATCCGTCACTGGAATGGTCACTTGTCGAGGGATGGCAGTTCCTAACGTTGACTGCGGACGGCACAGGCGATGAACCCGAACTGATTGCCGAGTTCCGACAGCCCAACTCGAGGATCAATCGGAAGGTAGTCATACCGGTATCTCAGATGACCCCGCCCGGACAAGACGTCCAACACGATGGCCTTCGTGCTCATTGGTCGTTTGACCGGGACTTCTCAAACGACTCGGCCTTGGGCGATCGAATTAATGCCACACCCCACAATGGAGCAAAAATCGTCGATGGTGGGATTTCGGGAAGTGCGGTTCGGTTCGACGCTTCCAGAGAACAATACCTGAACGTTCCACGGAGTTTTCTGGACGACAACTCGCCAGCCCATACGGTGTCACTTTGGTTCAATCCCGCCAGCCTTCCTGAGCATGGTTCGAGTGTCCGTTCGTTCCTGTTGGAGAGCACCGCCGAAGGAAAGCCATCATCGAGCGACGCATGGCATTTATCACTCGGGTTGCGGGCATCCTCGAATGCCGAGCAGATCAACTTGCAGGTCTACACTCATACGTTGAAGGCTGCGTCCCGGCAGGAAGCCGCACCGACTGCGATTTCTCAAGGCCCCTTTGATGCGCCCGTCGATCGAAGTCGGTTAGTCAATCGTTGGAATCATGTCGCACTCGCGTTCAACTCAAAGACACTGACGCTCTTCCTGAATGGAGATCAGCTTGCCAAATACGAACTTCCTAAACCTGGTCCTGCATCCGAGTTTGGTGGCATCGTCATTGGCGGACATCGAGCCGGGACGGGTCGGAATTTCGACGGGCTCGTCGATGAAATTAGAGTGTGGCAAGGTCTCCTGGGCGAGAAAGAGCTCAAAACACTTCTAGCACCAGCGAGCCAGCATTAGGGCCATCCTTCGCAAACGGCTCTACGCTTTGGCGGGCTGTTCGTCTCCTTTGTACTGCGTTAGCGCTGGGAAATCTTCGTAAAGTCTTCATCCATTGGTTGCTGACACGAAGTGTTTCTTTGAGACAATCTCGCCAGCCGATCGACGGGTCGCCACTTCCTCAGCGAGTCTGCTCTGCACGTGAGACACCGAAACACAACGCTGGTTATCTTTCTTTGCTTCGTTCTCTCCAAATTGGTTGTGGCTTGCGCATCCGAGCCTCTGCCTGAACACATTCTTGTCGGGAGATGGAATCTGCGCATTGAGGCTGGCGGAGAGATCTATCGTAGCCGGGTTACTCTCGAGAGCTCCAAGGGCACTCTGGGTGGCGTATACCAGAGTGATGAAGGTCGACGGACTCGACTACAACGGGTTGAACAGCAGGGAAACCAACTAAGATTCGAAACCCGCACACAGCGTTTCTCCGTCCCCGTCACGGCAGTCTTCATGGCGGAAGTGGAAGGGCATCGGATGTCCGGCGAATGTGACTTCTCAAGTGGTTCAGAATCCGTTTCCTACACGTTTACCGGCCAACGTGACGACTATACCGAGTTGACAAAGACTGGTTTGCGGATTGAAAAGCCGACCGGCGGTACTCCAATCGCTCGCCGGTTATCGTTTCAGCAGAATGTTGGCGACTACACCGGTGCCACCGATGTCGAGGTATGGGCAATCGCGCCCGATCAAACTCTGGATCGTCAGGGCACGTTGACTTCCGATGGCAACAACGGAGGCGGTGAGAGCCAAGTCTTGATTCGGTTTGACCGGATCATCGGTGCGGCAGCTCATCAAGTGCCGAGGTCGGCACGAGTCACCAACGCGACTCTTACGGTTGTCGCTTTCGATCCCGGGACGACCGTCTATGTGCATCGAATCTTGGTTCCCTGGACGGCAGCAGCAACTTGGAACCGACTTGCGGGTGGTCTAAGCGTCGATGATCGTGAAGCGAGTCGCGTTCGTGATGGATTCACGTTCGGCCAGATCAACATGGACCGGCAATTTGTGCAGTTTGACGTCACACAGACGGTGCAAGCCTGGATCGATGGAGCTGCAAATCACGGCTGGCTGTTCGTCAACACGGGCAGTAACGGGTGGGATTTCTATTCATCGGATTGGCATGAAAAAGAGCTCCGTCCGCGACTGGACGTTCACTTCGTGACATCAGCGGCTGGGAACGATCGGGCCTTCGGACCTTTCGAGCGAGCCGGCCAACCAGCAGGCCAACCAGCCGACAAGGCGAAGGCCAAAGCCAATTGAACCATCGGGTAACCGCCATGCTCAACGAACAGAATCTACCTCTACCGTGTTCGGTCATTCGCGAAACGCCGCGGCGAGGCTTCCTTCGTGCCGGTGTCCTGACCGCGTGTGGGCTGTCGCTCCCGCAGTTCTTTCGCCTGCGAGCTCGTGGAGCCGATGTGGAGACGCCGGGCCGCCCCCGCGAGCAGGCGCGGTGTGATTCAGTCATTCAAATCTATTTGCCAGGTGGCATTGCGCATCAGGAATGGGTCGACCCCAAACCTGCCGCACCCGTTGAGTATCGCGGAGAGATGGGCTCGATTCGCACTTCGCTTGATGATATCCGCTTCAATGAGTTGATGACGTCGACCGCTCGCATTGCCGATCGTCTGGCGATCATTCGATCGATGACTCATACAGAAGCGGCACATCCGCGGGGCACACACAACATGATCACCGGCTATCGCCCCAGTGCTGCCATCGTGTACCCGAGTATCGGCAGCGTGATTAGTCACGAACTGGGGCCGCTAAACGAACTTCCACCGTACGTGTGTGTTCCAAACTTGAGCAGTCCGTACTCCGGACCTGGTTATCTAAGTTCGGCGTACGGCCCATTCACTTTGGGGAGCGATCCGGCACGCCGGAGTTTTGAGGTCCGGGACCTGGCTTTGCCTTCGGGAGTTGATGCAGCACGTTTCGAGCGTCGTAAAGACTTGATCGACCTCGTTGACCATGGATTCAAGGCTGGCGAATCGTCCATGGAAGTTGAAGCGATGCGTTCATTCTATGAGCGTGCGTATGCTGTTCTCGATTCCCCTCGTGCAAAGGCCGCGTTCGATATTCGTAGCGAGCCTGAGGCCATACGCGAGAGGTACGGAAAGGGAACGGCGGGCGCCAGGATGCTGATGGCGCGTCGGTTAATCGAAGCCGGAGTTCGATTCGTTTCGATGTCTTACGGTGCCTGGGACACACATACCTATCACTTTCGTACGTCCGCACGCCAGCTACCGCCATTGGATCAGGCATTCGGTGCGCTGATTGATGATCTTGACGAGCGTGGCATGTTGGAAAGAACGCTGGTTGTAGTCTGTACCGAGTTCGGTCGTACGCCAATGGTCAATGCGGGGGCGGGACGCGACCATTGGCCGAGGGTATTCAGTACGATTCTTGCGGGCGGTGGCCTGCGTCGCGGTTTGGTCTATGGGGCGTCGGATGCGATCGCCGCCGAACCGGCGGACCATCCCGTTTCGCCGGAGGACTTGGCCAAGACCATCTACCACTTGCTTGGCGTTTCGGCCGAAAAGGAATTGATGGCACCCGGTGATCGGCCTCTCGAGATTGTTGACGGGGGACGCGTCATCCGAGAGTTATTGGCATGATCGGCGGTCTCAACGATGTTCGCTGGTGTCTTCGAACGGCCTTCTTCAGACGCGCGATGCGGTTTGTTGCATTGCTGTTCGCGCTAACGCTCACCGTGTTTTGTTCCCGAGCCGTCCCCCAGGATCTGCGTCCAGAGATTGATCGTATTGATCAAGGGACCACCGGACGGGTTGGTGAGTCGCTTTCCGTTCGCATTGATGGACGCCAGCTTGGAGAGGTTCGCCACGTTTTGTTCTTTGGACCGGGATTGCGTCTTCAAGGCGTCTTGCCCACCGGTCCTGAGCAACTCGTCCTTGAGATCGAGGTTGCCGAGAATTGCCGCGTTGGCGAACATTGGTTTGTACTTGCATCACCGCGTGGGTTCTCTGACTTGCGGTCGGTCTATATCAGCAGTGACATAGTCGCCGCCGAAGAGGAGGACAACGACGAGCCCGACGCTGCTCAGCCGATTACCTTGCCGATCACAATGACCGGGATCATTGAGGAGGGTGACCAAGACTGCTTTAGCGTTGCTCTTCGTCGTGGTCAACGATTGTCCGTCGATGCCGTCGCAATGCCGCTCAGTCGGTATTTGTTTGACGCCGCAGTGGAGTTACTTGATCAAGACGGGCGTCGATTGCTTTATGTAGATGACCATCCGCTGAGTAGGCAGGATCCGATCTTTAGCTGGATTGCTCAACATGATGGCACCTACTACGTGAGAATCCGAGAAGCTGCGTTTGGGGGCGACCTGGATGCACGCTACCGATTGCAACTGAGCCACCGTCCTCGTCCCACGGTTGCTTTCCCGGCCGAGTTCCTGGCATCGGGTCAACCGCAGTCGATACAGCTACTTGGCGACGCGGCTGGACCTTTTGATTTTTTTCCCGATCCGAAGAAGATCGACCGACTGCTTGAGGGCGATGGACGAACAGTTCGGTTGGGAACCTCCCTCGATCTTCCGAGCAGTAGCGCAAAGGTCATGCTGCGTATGGCGGAAGTCGCCGGCATTGTCGAGCAAGAGCCCAATGATGTTCGGGGGCAAGCAAATCAATG
>JBCBOO010000151.1:0-15557 GCA_039821235.1 Planctomycetota bacterium | reverse complement strand
TGCCGAAGTAGGCGTAGAGATGCTCGCCGTCGGTCACAGGCGTCTCGGTCGCGTACGTGTTGGTGCTGTGCCTTGGAATCGGTGGCTTGCCCTGTTTGACCGTCGTTTTCCAAATCGGTTTTCCGGTCTCCGCATCCAAGCACGCGACTTGGTAGCGATAGTCGACCGTCACAAGATCGCGTCGGTCACGGCCATAGCCACCATTGTTGGACTCGGGTTTTGCGGCATCGGCGTTCTTTGGATTGCTCGGAACCGCCGCCGTCATGTAGAGCCGACCTTCCCAGAGGATCGGTTGCGACCATCCCTCGCCTTCCAGTGAGATTTTCCACTTCACTCCGGATTCGGTGGTCCAGTTGACTGGCAGTGGAACGGGCGAAATGGCATCCGCGTTCACGCCGCGAAACTGCGGGTAGTTGTCCGCGGCCGCAACGCTCGCCATCAGGACGGCGGTGAGAACGGAAGCCAAACGCATCGGTTTCCGGATCCATCGATCGTGTGGGGACACAGCAAATACTCCAAAGTCTCATGGTGGACAAATGACAGGCGACTGCACGGAAGGCAAACTTAGAAAACCTTCACCACAAATCCCTGGGGACGACTCAGCAGCAGTCTAGCGTGCTGGCGAGCACGACCGTGTCGGCAGGCTCAGGACAGATCGTGCGGCGCGGCGGTCGTTGCTCCGGAGCCGTCCCATTTGGGTTTGCGATACTTCGTCGGGGAAGGTTTCACGGACGACTTGTTGCTGAGTAACTTCAGCTGCTCGGCCGGATAAAGATTCGGCACCACCTGCCCGGCTCGACGCAGGCGATAAAGGATGCATCCTTTGCGTTCGACGAAGTACATTCCCCAAACTTCAGCGACAAAACGATCTCGTTCGAGTCCCAACCCTTTCGTTTCGACCTGATCGGCGATATCGATGCCATCGGTCCGAACGGTTCGCCACATCGCCGGCCTCAGTCGAAACACGACTCGTCCGTATTGATAGTGATAATACGTCCCGTCAAATGCCGTCCGTTTCAATACGCGTGGACTCGGCAAGACACTGCTGGCCACGGCGACATCATCAGGATGGATGAAACTCTGGCCATTCTCCGGCCAACGTAAAAAGCATCCGTAGTCGGGAAGGGTGGGCCATTGCATATCAAGAAAGGTCCGCGCGTGCTGGGTCAAGGATCGACCAAAACTCGCGAATCAGTGTAGCTCATTCGTCCCGGTCGCGTCTCAGACCCTGCCTCGCGACCCTCGCCGGCGAATCACTTGACCATCCGCCAGCACCGGTGGATCCGCCGATTGCGATACTCTTCCGGAACGGTCTGACGACTGATTTCGTGGATTTCGCTCGCCGGAATCGCCGGTTCATCCAGCTTGAATCGCTTGAAATTACAACTGAAGAAGAGCAGCCCTCCCGGCCGCATTAATTCCAACACGTTCGTCAACATTCCGACCGCGTCCCGCTGGACGTTCCAATCCGATTCCGTTCGCTTGCTGTTGGAAAAAGTCGGCGGGTCGACGACAACCAAGTCATAATGATCGCCCGGCGGGTGCGTTTGCAAGAATTCGCGAATGTCACCTGCATGAAAACGATGTTGGGGTCCATCCAGTTCGTTCAGTCGCAGGTTCTCACGAGCCCAATCGAGATACGTGCGTGACAAATCCACACTGAGTGTTTCCGCGGCGCCGCCGTGTGCCGCGTACGTCGTGAAGGATCCGGTGTACGCGAACAAATTGAGGAACCGGCCTCCCTTCGCTTGCTCACGCACTAAGTCACGTGTGATGCGATGGTCCAAGAACAATCCCGTGTCCACATAGTCTTTCAAATTCACCCAGAACTTCAGTCCGCCCTCGTTGGCGACCATCCGATCATTGGTGGCATCGACCTTTTCGTGTTGTGTTCGGCCGATCTGCCTGCGACGGGTCTTGAGATGAACGTTCTTGGGGGCAATCTCCAGTGTCTGACCGGCGACCTCCGCCATCCGCTCCAACCAATTCGCGTGCGACGCGACATCTCGATCGTGAGGACGCTCGTACTCGGTGATGTGCAGCGAGTCTTCATAGCGATCGACGACGAGCGGAATCTCCGGAACGTCGCGTTCGTAGATTCGGTAGCACGTGATGCCGCGCCGAGTCGGATAGCGCCGGAGGTGTCGCGCCCGTTTTCGCAGTCGCGCCGCAAACAGCTCACACTGTTCTTCGGTTTTCGGACCCAGCTCACCGAACGCCGCCGTTCCGACGGCATGCGTCAGCTGCACCGTCTTGGTTTCTTCCGTCGCGTCGTCTTGAACCTCTCGCGTTTCGTCGATCGGCTTCGGGCCGTGAAACTGAAAGTAAGCCGTTTCGATGCGACCGTTGTAGAGCTTGCGACGACGGTCCGCTTCGCGACCCACGATGCGCTCGAGCCCCGGAAAACCCGTCAACACATAATGCGACCAGGTCGGCAATGAGCGAAACAAGTCCGGCAGGCCCGCGTAAAGCAGCTCCAACTCCGGATCGACTTCGCGTCGGGCATCGAACTTGGAACGACCGCGATCTTCTCGGTTGCCCCACGGGCCTTTCGCAGACGTTTGATCGGTCGACGGGCCGCGGCGTGAATGTCCGACGGAGCGGCGCTCACGATCGGCGCCCAGGCGAAATCCGTAGGGCGGGTTGGTGATCAAGCAGCCGAAACGATGACGCGACGAAGTTTCGCGAAAGTCACCCTGTTGAAAGTGAATCATGTCGGCCACGCCCGCACGTTCGGCATTGTCCCTGGCCGCACGCAAGACTCGCCCGTCCAAGTCACGACCGATCAGCTTTGATTCGGGTGTGATTTCGGGAACGATGCGGGCCGCGATCGCCTGAGCACGCAGGTCATGGGTCAGCGCATCGGGAATCCAAGGCCAGTCTTCGAAGGCAAACTCTCGATCCAGTCCCGGTGCCCAATTCGCGGCAATCCGAGCGGCCTCGATCGGTATCGTTCCGCTGCCGCAAAACGGGTCGATCATCGGGCGACCGGGGCGCCAAAAGCTGAGCATCACCAGTGCGGCGGCGAGTGTTTCTTTCAGCGGCGCGCTGCTGACATCGGTTCGATAGCCGCGGCGGTGAAGACTGCGACCGGTGCTGTCGATGGTCAGCGTGGCGATATCCTTGACGATCGCCACGTCAACTTTCGTGAGCGGTCCCGTTTCAGGAATTTCGGTCACGGAATACTGGGTCCGCAACGCTTCGACGATCGCGCGTTTAACACTTCGTTGGCAAGCGGGAACACTCGTCAGCGCGGATTTGGATGATCGCCCGGTGACATGAATAGCCGAGTCGACGTCGAGAAACGGCGTCCAGTCGACTTCTCGCGTCGTGTCGAACAACGCGTCAAAATCGGCCGCCGGAAAACTCGCGACGTGGATCAAGATGCGGTCGGCCGTCCGCAGCCAAAGGTTCGCTCTCACCAGGGCTTCGGCATTGCCGGCAAATTTCACTCGGCCCGCCGACTCAATCGTCGCTTCGATGCCCAAGTCCGCCAGCTCTCGCCGAACAATCGTTTCCAGCCCGAATCCGCAGGCCGCGATCAGTGTCAGAGTCTCTCGATCTTCAATGTTGCGTTCGTTCACGCCCTGTCGGTCGACGACTCCACCACCGGTGTCACGTCGGAATTGTTTCGCGAATCATGTTGGTGCCGAACGATCTCACCTTCCACCAAGTAGATCACCTCTTCGGCAAAACTCTCGGCCAGGTCGGCGATCTGTTCCAGTAAACGTGACGCGCTGAAACAGTGCACGGCTGGCTCGACCAGATTCGGATCACTTCGCATGATCTCGTGCAGTTGGTCGATCACCACTCGGTTGAGCGCATCGACCATATCGTCCATCTCGATGACGTCGCTGGCCATTTTTGCATCGCAGGTCACGAAACTATCGAGCGAGCGCCGGACCATCCGCAAGCTGCCATCGACCATCTCGCTCAGTTCATCCGGCACCGTGAATTCGGGAAACTGGAACAGTGCCTTGGCCCGTTCGGCGATGTTGCAGGCGGTGTCTGCCATACGAGCAATCTCGCCGTTGACCTTGATCACCGAAATCAACCAACGCATGTCGAAGGCAACCGGCTGGTGGAGCGCCAGCAGTTTCAGGCACTCCTCTTCGATTCGAATGTCGGTGGCATCGACGTCGGCATCGCACTGGATCACGCGGTCGGCAAACTCGGGACGACGCTCGACGAGCGAACGAACCGATAGCTGGGTCATCTGTTCGACGACCGTAAACTGCGAGATCAATTGTTCGCGAAGAAGTTCCAGTTCGCGTTCGAGAAGTTTGCTCATGGACTCAGCCGAACTTTCCGCGGACGTAGTCGTCGGTCTGTTTGTTGCTGGGTTTGGTGAACACTTGCTGGGTTTTCCCCGCTTCGATCAGCTTGCCCTCAAAGAAGAACGCCGTTTTGTCGCTGCAGCGTGATGCCTGCTGCATGTTGTGCGTCACGATCACGATGGTGTACTGCGACCGCAGTTCAAAGATCAAGTCTTCGATGGCGAGTGTGCTGGCGGGATCGAGTGCGCTGCAGGGTTCGTCCATGAGCAACACCTCGGGCCCGACGGCAATCGCACGTGCGATGCAAAGTCGTTGTTGCTGGCCGCCCGAGAGACTCAATGCAGGGGCGTGAAGACGATCTTTGACCTCCTCCCAAACCGCAGCCTTCTGAAGCGACCATTCGACCAACTCATCCAGTTCCGACTTGGTCGTCTTCATGTGCAGGCGCGGTCCAAAGGCGACGTTGTCGTAGATGCTCTTTGGAAACGGATTCGGCTTTTGGAAGACGATTCCGATTTGCCGGCGCAGCCCAACGACGTCCAGCGTCGGATCGAGAATGTCAATTTCTGGTTCGGTGCCATGGCCCAACATCGCCAGGCGTCCCTTGGCGCGAGCCCCCGGGACCACATCGTTCATTCGGTTGATCCACTTCAACAGCGTACTCTTGCCGCATCCGCTGGGACCGATAAACGCAGTGACCTTGTGCCGGGGAATTTCAAGTGACAGATCATGCAGGGCCTGAAAATCGCCGTACCAGGAATTCAGGTTCGCAATCTGGATCAGCGTTTGATCCTTCTCCGGTTCCGAGGCCGCGGCGGCAGTGGTGCTATCAGTCGAAGTCGACATCGTGCGAATCGTTTTTAGGATTGAGATTGCTGGACTTTCTGGCGGATGAAAATCGCAGTCGCGTTGAGAATCAGCAGCACCACCAACAACACGATGATCGCGGCCGCGGACAATTCTTGAAAGGCATCTTGTTGGCGACCTGCCCAGTTGTAAATCAAGATGGGCATCGTGACCGCGTTGTCCATCAAATGCTGTGGTCCAGTCGTTTTGGCGACCGTCGCGCCCAAAACAACCAGGATGGGAGCCGCTTCCCCGATCGCGCGTCCCATGGCCAGAATCGCTCCCGTCATGATACCCGGGATTGCCGCAGGCAGGCTGACATTTCGTACCGTTTGCCAAGTGGTTGCACCGAGCCCCTGCGATGCTTCCCGCAGCGACGGGGAGACCCCCCGCAAGGCTTCCTGGGACGCAATGATAATGATTGGCAAAATCACGAGTGCCAGAGTGAAGCCGCCGGCAAGAAAACTCTTGTCGAACGGGAGCCGGAAATAGTACCAGGACTTTCGCGTAATCAGCGAACCAACAGCACCCTTTCGAACCGTGTTCTGGCGTACGTCACGGTCACTGGGCTTCGGCGTACCGGGTTCCCAGATGGAAACCTCGATCTCTGTTCCATCACCATCGACGGCCGTAAATGGTTCGTCGGCAGTCATGGAGCGTACGGTCGGATCGGTCTGCGGCACAAAGACGACCTGCCCGGGATTTAGAGTCGGGACCTGGTAAAGATGCTCGGCGCCCACGATCTCCCAGCCATTCGACTCGTTGACTTTGATCTGTCCAAACACGTTGAACATGTAGACAAACACCGTCAGCCCCAACAGACCGTAAACGATCGATGGAACGCCGGCGAGGTTGGAAATGTTCAGCTGGACGAACCCGTGAATCGCGCGAAGCAAACGATTTGTCGGTTGGAACTCTTCCAGGAACACGGCCGTTCCCACCCCGAGGGGTAGCGCAAACAGGGCGCACACGCCGCAGACGAACAGAGAGCCCAGGATCGCCGGCCACATCCCGCTTTCTTCGATCTTCAATTCGCTATGAGCGTTGCGAAGGAGGTCACCCGACAATCGGCTCTGGCCGTGCATCCAAATCGACGCCAGCAGAACCGCCAGGATCGCGACGCTCAATAAAGCGATTGCGACACACAGCACGTAAAAGTACTTGCTGAGCTTCTTGCGTTTGATCGCGCTTCGTGCCAGATAATCGGGGTCCTGCGAAACGAGTGCTTTCGGCCTCGAACTTTCCATTTCTGGAGTACCACTCATTGGTAGGACTCCTGGAATCGCCGACGAATGATCTGACCCAGCAACGTCATCGCAAAGGTGATGCAGAACAGGGAGATCGCAACGCCGTAAAGACTGAAGTACTGCACCGTCCCGTACTCATTTTCACTTTTGATCATTTCGACGATGAAGCCGGTCATCGTTTGTGCTTGCCGAGAAGGGTCCGCCGTCAGTGTGGGGAGGGTTCCCGCGGCGAGTGCGACCACCATGGTTTCACCAATGGCTCGGCTGAAGGCCAGAAGAAAGGCACTGATGATGCCGCTCAGTGCCGCCGGAACGACCACTTTGACGGCCGTTTCAAACGGGGTGCAGCCGAGACCGTAGGCGCCTTCGCGAAGACTTCGCGGAACGGCCCGCATCGCGTCTTCGGAGAGACTGCAGACCATCGGTAAACAGAGAATTCCGACCGCGATTCCAGCACTGGCTGCATTGAACGTCGAGAACGCTCCACCGCTGAGCCACTGGAGCGAAGGGCTGATCACGAGGATGGCGAAATAGCCAAGAACAACGGTCGGAATCCCCGCAATGATCTCAAGCGTCGGCTTGAGCCAATTGCGGATTCGGCTGGACGCAAACTCGCTGAGGTAAATTGCGGTCACCAGGCCGAGCGGAAGTGCAATGACCATCGCGATGACGGTGACACGCAGCGTTCCACTCAACAGTGGCCAAATACCAAAGCGGGCTCGGGAAAGATCCTTGCTTTGAAGCGCCGTCCACTCGGTGTCCGTTAGGAAACCGCTCAGCGTGACTTCTTCGCTTCGAAAAAAGCCGGCGCTCTGCGTGATCAACATGAAAACGATGCCGATCGTGATCAGCACCGTGGTGAGAGCACTGACCGCCAGCGACGCAACGATCACCCGCTCCGAAAGCATTCCTGCCTTGGTTGAGCGAAACTCGCGATTCTGAAGTGCCTTTGGAAGTGCCATCGTGTGATCTGTTGGTCCGCAGAACCGCGAAGCTCTAGTTCAAGTTCTCAGCCTTGAAAACGTCCGCCAACGCGCCACTGCGTGATGCACCCTCGGGAGTGATGTAGTGGGTCCCGGTGGCCTCGTTCTCCAAGTTTGCGCGTCCCTGTTCGATGATTTCCGTCGGAAGCCGGACGTAACCGACCTTCTCGCAGAGCTCGGAAACATTTTCCATGTAGTAGTCGACAAAGGTCGCGACTTCGGCGCGTGCCATTGAGGTCAGTGAAACATAGATGAACAGCGGGCGACTGAAGGGTGCATAAGCTCCTGAGGCGATGTTCTCGGAAGTTGGCAGGTACGCAAGTCCGTCCTTCGGATTGACGATCTCGACCGCCGTCAGTTTGTCCTTGCTTTCGTTGTAGTAGGCGACTCCAAAAAAGCCGATCGAGAACTCGTTGTCCGCGACCCCATTGACCAGGACGTTGTCGTCTTCGTTCAGACTCATGTCGTCGCGCAGGTCGGTTTCCGACTTGCCCACGACGACTTCGTGGAAGTAGTCATAGGTTCCGCTGCCCGTTCCGGGAGCGTAGATGTTGATTTCCTTTTCGGGCCAGCTCGGATCGACGTCGCTCCACATCTTTGCAGCATCATCGCCGACAAAGATCTTCTTGAGTTGGTCGATGGTGAGCGTCGTCGCCCAGTCGTTCTTGGGGTTGATGACGATCGTCAGTCCGTCGTAGGCCACGGGTAGCTCGACAAATTCGACTTCGTTCTCTTGGCACTTCTCCAGTTCACCGGACTTGATCGGTCGCGATGCATCCGAAATGTCCGTGGCCTTCGCCTGGAACTCTTTGAAACCGTTTCCGGTGCCGGCGCCGTCCACCGACACCGTCACATCGGGGTACTCTTCGCGAAACTTCTCCGCGATCGCGTTGCTGATCGGGAGAACCGTGCTGCTGCCGTTGATCTTGATCGTCCCGGTCAGATTGGAGCCGCTGACCGAGCCGCCGTCGGACTCGCTGTTCGAGCTATTGCAGCCACTGAAAGAAAGGCTGACGAGTGAAAGGCCGACCAACAACGTAAGGCCGATGGTGGAAGGGGTTCGAAACGACATTTCAGGTAAGTCTCCGGTAGGAAATCGAGATTTCAGACATCGCGCGAAGAATACCAGTGGAGGGCCGGGTTGGCGACCAGACAAGACGCTCGCCAAGAGTGAAGTTTCGATGAACCTCGCGTTCTTGAGCCTCGCACGTCGAGCGGCGATGCCGTCTGGTCGCGAGTCTGTCGCTGAGGGCTCCAATGGCGATCAGCCCAACGGCCTTTCGGGACGTCCGACGCGGAAACAGAGCCCAGAACGCGTTATTCCGCGGACTCTTTCACGTTCTCCAGGATCTCCAGCAACACTTGATCGGGTTCCAACCCCTCGGCCTGAGCTTCGAAATTTAGCAGCACACGATGCCGCATCGTGGGCAAATAGACACGTCGAATGTCTTCGAAACTCACGTTGAAGCGGCCATCCAAAATTGCTCGCACTTTCGATGCAAGCGCCAGGGTTTGCGCCCCCCGCGGACTACTTCCCCAACGGATAGAGCGATTTGTCGCATCCACCGAATGGGGGCCGTCTGGATGGGTCGCCAAAGTCAATCGCACGAGGTAATCACGAATCGGCGGCGTCAGGACGACCTCCCGAGCCATTGCCTGCATGGAGCGGATGGTTTCCCCGTCAACGACCTTCTCGATCGAGGCTTTCTCGCCCCGCGTGGTCCGCTCGACAATCGTGTTCAAGTCTTCGCGGTTGCTGTAGCCGACGACCAATTTGAACAAGAAGCGGTCAAGTTGAGCTTCTGGCAGCGGGTACGTTCCCTCTTGCTCGATCGGGTTTTGGGTCGCCAAGACGAAAAATGGCTGATCGAGTTCATAGCGATGGCCGGCCGCGGTGACGGTACCTTCCTGCATCGTCTCCAGCATCGCGGACTGGGTTTTCGGAGTCGCGCGGTTGATTTCGTCCGCCAGCAGGATCTGCGTGAAAACCGGACCGCGTTGAAATTCGAACTGCCGACGTCCCTCTTCGGACTCGACGATCATGTTGGTGCCCAAAATGTCCGCGGGCATTAAGTCAGGCGTGAATTGGATGCGATTGAAATCGAGGTCCATGACGTCCGAAAGCGTGCGCACCAGCATCGTCTTTCCCAGTCCCGGCACGCCTTCGAGCAGGCAATGCCCGCCGCAAAACATCGCCGTCAACACACCCTGGACGATGTCATCGTGGCCCACGATGACTCGGCCGATCATTTCACGGATTTTTTCATAACGATCACGAAACTGGTCCGCTTTGGCTTCGGCCGATTCGCCAGTGTTGCTCATCAAGAATCTCAGTCAGCTCGGGTACCCAACGTAATGAATGCGGCGATTGCCGCCGACAAAGTGTAGCGAACTGCCGGCCGGCCGTGGACGCAGATGGCCTTGGCGAAACCCAGCCGTGGAATCGGAAACCGTTCCAGTTCAGTCGTCTTTCTCTCCGCCGCGCTTTTTCTTTCGCGGCTTTGCTTTCTTGGCTTCTGCGAGTTGTTTTTTCAACTTCGTCACCAGCATCTCCGCCTGGGAAAGCTTGCGTTCGGTCAGCCGTAGCTTTCCGCCGACCTCCCCCAAGGCTTGGTCGATCTCCTTTGCCTCATGCTCCGCTTTTTCCGCGCGTTTCTCCGCAGCCTTGGATCGCTTTTCGATCACGACGATTTTTTCGTGAAGGTTTTCTTCCGACATCGCGATCGCCTTCTCCATCGCGGCGAGCTTGCGTTTCAAATGCTCGGATTCTTCGATCGCACGGTTAGCCCGCATTTCCGCTTGGTGCGTCTTTTGCTCACCGGCCTCCATCACTTCGGCCAGCTTGCGTTCGGCGATCTCCATTTGCTCCTCGCGTTCTTTGAGCTCCGTTTTCAGCGTCCGACTCTTCTCCGCCATGAGAGCGAGTTTTTCTTCGACCGCTTTCGCCATTGCCGCCATCTGTTTCTCTCGTCCCTGTCTCTTCGTCTCAAGTGTTTGCAACACGCCAGCGAGCTTGGCGTTCTCTTCCTCGGCGTCCTCCACTTTCGCTCCCGATGATACAAGCGCATCTTCGAGAACCTTTACCTTTCTGGCAAATTGATTCTCTTTGGCTTTGAACTCCGCCTCCGCCAACCGAAGCGTTTTGGAGAGCTGAGCGTTGGCCTTTTCCCCCGCAACAATGCGAAGACGCTGGGAGTCAATTTCAGCTTCGAATTTCTCCGCCTGTTCTGCCATTTCCTTTTCCTTGACGCGCAGCTTCACCGCGAGAAGTGTCTTCTCTTTTCTCACCTCCTTCGTCGATTCTTCTTCAGCTTTGATCGCGTCTTGCATTTCGGTCGCAAGCGTTTCGCGTTTTTTATTCACGTTAACGAGCTGTATCGCTAGATCGCGAACTCGGTTGGCTAGCGTTTCGTTCTTTCCTTCAAGTGATTCTTTTGCGTCCTGAAGGCTGGCAACTTGCTTTCCAAATTCAACCTCCCGGTCAGCAAGCGAACTCTTCACGCGAACAAGCTCCTTTTGACTTTCAAGGAGGTTATCCTTAAGCAGCTCGCATTTTCGATCAGCCACACGCAGTTTGATTTCACTTTCGAGCTCTATGGCGTTCAGCTCCTGCTCGGCTCGATCGCGGAGCTCAGCCACTTGTTGTTTGTGCTGATCTCGATCGCTTTCAAGAGCAAGCACTCGTTCGCGAAGTGACAGCAGCTCTTTGGTCAGCAGCACGTTCAGCTTGCTGGGCAGTTCGACCGTGCGTCCGGGAACCACCATCCGGTCCGCAGTCCCCTGTGGTGGCGGATCGATGTGTGTGTTGCTTTGAAGCACCCTGCCATCGCTTGGCAGGGAGACGTTCGCCGGTGTCGCATCGCGCAAAATCGTGATGGAGGGCCGTACCACCGGTGCGATGGGACGCTCGGTCGGCGAGACCACGATGACTTCGCGGGGTGGCTGCGCCAACGCGATCTGCGGAGCAAAGCCAAGGGCAGCGAGCGAGCTCAACAGAAACATCGGTCGGGTGAAAGCTCTCATGTGATTCACGCTTCGAAAAGGACTCAAAATGGACGGAGAGACTGGGAATCATAGCGGCAGTGCTGCCGCCAAGTGGGGCTGGGACGCGGTCGGGACGCAATCAAATTGAAGAAGCACCCGGTCGACGCCGCTTCTGGAACGGGAAGACTTCAGATACTAAAATCCGCGTCGGCTGTGGTTATGCCCGGAAACTATCAAAGGCAGAGGCTCAAGAGCGATGAAACAGAACGGTTCACTGATCCCAATCTTGCTCAAGAAGGCCATGATAACGCTCGTTTGCCTCGGAGGCATCGCGGGTGGCGTTTTTGCAACCGGGATTTTTAAGCGTCAGTACACTGTCGCGGCCCATGTTCTTGTCCGTGACTCGTCACCTCTACAGCTCGAAGGCGATCTCGGGGTGCAAAACGGGCGTGTCGAACCCGCTGATTTCAAGGCCTCCCAGATTGCGTTAATCCGCACGCCGTTCATCTTGACTACCGTTCTTAGAGATCCGAGGGTTGCCGGGTTGTCTCTCGTTGATGAGCAGCCCGATCCACTTTATTGGCTGCGGAAAGAACTCAGCGCTAGTTTCGTTGAGGGGAGTTCCGTGATGAAGCTAAGCATGCGCGGCTCCGATATCGAGCAACTGAAAGAAATCCTTGATGCCGTGTGCAACGCTTACATAGAAGAGTCTGTCGCGATGCGGAGGCAGCAGATGCTCGAACGACTGAGTTGGCTTCAACGCGAACACCAATCGGTCACGGATAAGATTCGATCAATGAAATCCGAAATGCGGGCACTTTCCGATGCACTCGGAGCGACCGGTGCCGAGTCTGAACGAGAGGTCGGCAGGTTGCAACTCGCGTCGATCGTTGCTCGGGAGGGGCGGCTTCGCGAAAAGCTGGATGCGCTTGAATTGAAAACCGCCCTTGCTCGCGGTCGACAGACCCTGGAAGGCGAACAGGAATTGACAACGGATGACGAAACTACGATGGAGCAAGAACTCTTCGAATTAGAGAAAAAGCTGCTGACTGAACAGCTGGATGCCCTGGCGGACAAACGTGATCGACTTGTAAGCAGAGTTATGACGCCCGTTACTTCGACGGATCTTGAACTGATAAAAAACGAAATTGACCTGAAGATGGACTTTGCCAGTGGCATGGCAAGTCAGATAGCATTGTTGCACCTGAAATTCGAGCGAAAGCCACGCATCGAACAGGTCAGCCGGGCGACTTTGATCGAGCAACCATGGTGGTTCTTCGACCGATGAAATCGACTTCAGCTGCTTTGGACGAAAGCGTCGCGGACGATCCTTCCGTCACCGATGCGCCGATCTCATTGGTCTATCCGCAAATCCCCGTTGCCACACTTCTCGAATGACACGTAGCTTTCGCTAGACAGTCGCAACGCTGGCCACAAACCGCTTCCGGTGGTTTCCGGTCAACGTTGGAGTGACCCAGGTTTCAACTGCTATCAGGTGAGGGTGGTCTTCTCAAAAATCCAGGCGCGAAAATCTGGACTATTCCTGAGGGCTCCGCGGCACCGTTCGGTTCCAGCCTCCGTTGACGTTGAGGGTTTGGCCGGTGCAGAAGGTGTTGTTTGGATCGGCGGCGAAGGCGACGGCGGATGCCACGTCGGATGGCCTGCCCCAGCGATTCATTAACGATTGCTGTTTCGCTCGGCGATCCCAGTAGCCTTTCGTCTCTTCGCCCCACGCCGTCTTGATCCAGCCCGGTGCGACGGTGTTGACGCGGAGGTGCGGGCTGTGTTCCTGAGCGAAGCTGTTGGCAAACGCCATCACGGCCGCTTTCACAGGACCGAACATCTGGCCCGCTTCCCCTTCCATCCCCAACGGAGCTTGGTCCCAGCCGATGAACGTCATCGAGGGTGGCTCGGCGGTCGAGCCCGCACGCTGATCTTCGCGCAAACGAGTCGCAACGTCGCGAGACAAGGCGATGGTTCCAATCACGTCGGTTTCCAGCAGCGTCTGTAGCTTTGTCTCAAACGACCACTCGGCGGCTTGCCCCGTCAACACATCGGCACCGGCATTATTCACCCAAGTCGTCGGCGTTCCGACGGCTGACCAAGCCGCCTCAATAAGCCTCGTTCGATCGGCGGGCTGGGTGAGATCTGCCGCAATAGAACTCGCCTGACAGCCCAGCTCCCGCAAGGACTCGACGACTTCCCGGGCGCCCGATTCGTTTCGCCGGAAGTGGACAAGGAACCGCGAGGGCTCAGCTTTCGACCCCGGAAACCGACTGCCGAGGGTCATCGCAATTTGCCGGCCGATCCCCGAGGAAGCTCCCGTGATGACGGCTCGCAAGGAGACCACCCCCGCTTCAGAACCGGTTCGATCAAGGGGTGGGATGCTAGCCGGAGGAGTCATGGCGAATCGGCGTCTAAAGGGGCTCGAGCGGTCGAAAAGGTGCGCAAGGGGGCTGAATGTAACCGCGATGACCCCGTGGGGCCTCCGCCCTGTTGGCGGACAGGGCACGCGGCCTAGAATCTGGCGTCGGCCCGAACTCGCCTGCTCTTGGAGCACGGAAAGGGGGCCGGAAGTGAAAATGGAATGGCTCCGAGGCAGATCGAGACTCGTCCTGATCCTTGCTTCGATCAGCCGTGGGCGATCCAGCCTTGTGGACACCTGTGGGGGGCGGCCCTTGTCGGAATCCTACCCACGGAGCTACCCTTCTAGGGCCACACAATCGCCATAAATACCGCACCTTGAAACAATATAGAGCTTCATGTCGGACTCCAAAACCATCACTGCCGACGACGTCAAGCAGCTTGGCGAAGTCGAGCGAACGTCCGAAACCGATGTCGACGTCGCGGAAACGAAGGAATGGCTCTCCTCGCTCGACTACGTCTTGCAAAGCAAAGGCCCGGAGCGTGCACGGTTCTTGCTCGAAAAACTGCGTGACCGTGCAGCCCAAGAAGGAGTTGTCGCGGCGGCCGACACCACGACGCCTTATCTGAACACGATCCCGGTCAACGACCAGCCCGCCTACCCGGGAAATCGGGATCTCGAGCGACGTATCAAGTCGTTCATTCGTTGGAACGCAATGGCGATGGTTGTCGGCGGAAACAACCGAGGCGGTGGAGTCGGCGGGCACATCAGTACGTTCGCGTCCAGTGCGACCCTTTACGAAGTCGCGTTCAACCACTTCTTTCGAGGACGCGGGGAAGACGGCTACAGCGGCGACTCGGTCTACTTCCAAGGCCACGCGTCACCTGGAATGTATTCGCGGGCGTTTTTGGAAGGCCGGCTCAGCACCGAGAAACTAAATAACTTCCGACGCGAACTGGCACCCGGCGGCGGACTGAGCAGCTACCCGCACCCGTGGTTGATGCCCGACTTCTGGGAATATCCCACGGTCTCGATGGGACTTGGGCCGATCATGGCGATCTACCAAGCACGCTTCAACGAATACTTGCGTGATCGCGGCATCAAAGACACCAGCGGCCAACGCGTCTGGGCCTTCCTTGGTGACGGCGAATGCGACGAGCCCGAAACACTCGGCGCGATCGGCTTGGCATCACGGGAGAAGCTGGACAATCTGATCTTTGTCATCAACTGCAACCTCCAGCGTCTCGATGGACCGGTGCGTGGCAACGGCAAAATCATTCAGGAACTCGAATCGATCTTCCGCGGTGCAGGCTGGAACGTCATCAAAGTCATCTGGGGTCGCGACTGGGATGATTTGCTGGCCCGCGACACAACGGGATTACTCGCCAAACGCATGGGCGAAGTCGTTGATGGTCAGTACCAGAAGTACACCGGGATGCCCGGAAGCTACATCCGCGAACACTTCTTCGGTAAGTACCCGGAGTTGCTGAAGTTGGTTGAAAACTACAGCGACGAGCGGCTGGAAAAGCTGAACCGTGGTGGCCACGATCCGGAAAAGGTCTATGCCGCTTACAAGCAAGCCACCGACCTTAAGAATGGTAAGCCGACGGTCGTGCTCGCGAAGACGATCAAGGGTTACGGGCTAGGTGAAGCGGGCGAGGGACGCAACGTCGCCCACAACCAAAAGAAGATGAACGAGAACGAGTTGCTCGAGTTCCGTTCACGGTTCGGCATTCCCATCAGCGATGACGAAGTCACCAAGACGCCGTTCTATCGCCCGCCGGAGAACAGCCAAGAGATTCGTTATCTGAAGGAACGACGTGAAGCTCTGGGCGGCCCGTTGCCTTCTCGGCCG
>JBCBOO010000150.1:0-15605 GCA_039821235.1 Planctomycetota bacterium | reverse complement strand
TTAAGTCTCAAAAAAGTCGGTCACCAGCGGACAATTTCAACGATGCTGGATCGTCATCATCGTCGCCCCCATCGCCGATCCATTCCCCCGCAATGGAACCTGTCGAGCTTGACTGATTTAGAAAATTGATGATCGACAACGCGTCCAATGCGGTGACGCGACCGTCCGCGTTGACGTCATAACGAGAATCGGCAATGAACTTCTCGCCAACCTGTTCGCCTTCGGCACCATCCATTCGTGAAAGGCGATTGATGACCATCAGCGCGTCCAGCGCGGAAACGTTACCATCGGCGTTGACGTCACGCTGCCGGACGTCCAGGTCGTCCGGTGTGAGCGTTGCATCGACGGTGATCGTTACCAACGCATCCGCACTGGGTCGTCGACCATCGCTAATCCGGTACAGAAACGAGTCAACGCCCGTAAAACCAGCATCCGGCTGATAGACTAAAAGCCCATCGGCGTTTGGCGACACCAATCCGTTGGTCGGTTGCGTGACGACTTCAACGCCCGAAGCCTCCAGCGTGTCGTCAATATCGGTATCGTTGGCCAGGACATTGATGGACACCGGAGTGCCGGCGGCGGTGACAGCGAAATCATCGCGGGAAACCGGTGCGTCGTTGACCGGCTGGACCGTGATCACGACTTCCGCCGGCAACGATGTTAGCCCGTTGGCGTCAGTGATCTGATAACGGATGAACGCGGTGCCGGAGAATTCAGGGCCAGGCGAATAACGAACCTGACCACCCTCGATGATCGCCTCGCCACTGGTCGGGACTTCGACAAGACGAATCGTTGAGTCGCCTTCGGCGGTGTCGTTCGCGAGCAAGTCAAACAACACCGAGGTGTCTTCGATGGTTGAAAAACTGTCGTCGTTGGCGACGGGAACGGTGGCGTTCAGACCCGGCGGCAAAATGTCGTAACCGATCACGTCAAACGCTCGCAGGTCAACATTGCTAATTGGGGTGATCGTCGCCGGCGTCAGCGTTGGCCCCAAATTTCCGATCAGGGAACCGTTCAAGTCATCGTCCAGCCAATGACTGCTTTGCTGTCCGGCATACTGCCCGTCACCGATTTCAACACCGTATTCATTTTGAAGCGTGTCCCAGCCATCGGTGAGCACGAAATCGAGGACGGCTTCGTTCTCGCGTCGCAGCTCGCGGCGATCACTGGCAAATTCCTCCGGCGTGCGGGGGTTGTTTGGTCCCGGTCCCGCCTGGAACCGAAACAAATCAAGCGGTGTGATTGCGAATGTATCCGGCGATGGCGATCCGCCGATCGTATCAACGGCAGATGTGAAACCGAGGATGTGACCGAGTTCGTGTACGATCAGCGTTTCCAAATCGAAAGTTCCCGCGTCGACGCCGTCGGAGTTGTCGGTGTCAAATTGGAAGGCCTCTATTATCCTGTCAGGATTGTTTGTTTTGTTACCCGTGTTGATCAAAATCTCGCCATCAGCGAATTGGGTTGCGAAGTCATCCGCTTCGGTGTGTAGCCCAATCGCTTTTAGGTTTGCTTTGGTGATGGTAAGCGTATCGACCGTTGCGATGCGATCTGACAGTGCGATCGACAAACCGTTGTCGACGGGAAGCGCGGCCACAATCGAATCATCAGGTTCGGCGACACTGTCTTGGGTGAGTGCCTGTCGAATATCCGCGTAAGAAGTCGGTAACTCGACGGGCAACGCTCCGGCGAGTGGACCGGACAAAGGCTCGTCACCATCGAGATTCACATTGTCAATCTTCACTACCACGGTGATCGGATCAAAAATACGTGTCCGCCAGTAATCGGCAGCTCGATTGGCGGCTTCGGTGAATCCGGGACGCTGGCGGATGTTTTCGCCGAACACGAAATCAAAAACCAGCGGTGAACCCGTCTCGGTCGGCACGACCGCGCCGCCGTCGACCGCGCGGGTTAAGGTCGTCAGGTTAGCGGGCAAGTCGCCACCGACGGCTCGCGAATGGTAGAGGCTATCAATCGCCGCGGGCCTCAGGTCGCCAGCTGCGAAATCGCCAGCCAGAAGTCGTCGTTGTTCGAGTGGTTCAGCCACCAAGCAAGCTCGAAGTGCATGGCGAGGACGGATGGCTCTTCGATAAAACATGGGCAGGTTCTCTAGCGGTCTAACTTGGTGCGGAAGCAATGAAACGCGACGGTTAATCGCGTGTGCTGGCTACCGACAAGCAGAGAAACTGCATCCTTGCCCCAACAGTGAACGTAACGCTGCATGGTGTTCTCATCACCGGTGGGGCTGCCCTGGCTGGCGAGGCCGGGGATTGTAATTTAGGCGACTTTTGCACGCAACCGCTCAGTATTTCAGCGATCGCCACTACGATCGATCTTGAGTGATCGCCGAACCCACCATCGGGGTCCGAGCACTTTCGGCCACTTTTCGGGTGGGATTGAGAATGATAAGATTCGCGGTTCGGGTTTAGCCTGCGTCGTCCGTTTGACCGGACGCCATAGCCAGCCATGAGTGGACACGTTTTTCACAACGTCGGATTACTCTCTGCAAGCCAAGACGCTCGACCATAGCAACGGCCGCGTCCCGTCCTTGTGCTTTCTTCACCTCCCGCAACAGAGAAAATTCCATGTTGTCTTCTGGACCTTTAGCGTCTTGTTTCGTTACCGCCCGCTTGATCGCGTTGTTGACCACGATGCTGTCGTTCACCATCACCCATCGGCCTGTCAGTGCTGAAGACGTTGTCAATGTCTATTCGGCTCGCCACTACGACACTGACGATGCGATTTACGACGAGTTCACTGACAAGACCGGCATCAAGGTCAATTTGATCGAAGGAAATTCCGACGCCCTTTTGCAACGACTTGCCCGTGAGGGAAATCGTAGTCCCGCCGATGTTTTCATCACCGTGGACGCCGGCCGTTTGTACCAGGCCGAAAAGCAAGGCGTCTTCCAGCCGATTGCGTCCAAGGAACTGCAAGAACGTATCCCCGAAAATTTGCGTCACCCGGACGGCTTGTGGTTTGGGCTGACCAAACGTGCGCGAATTCTGTTGCGATCCAAAGAACGCACCGTCAAAGGCGACATCGCAAGCTACGAAGAACTGGCCGATCCGAAATGGAAAGGCCGCGTCCTGATTCGTAGTTCGTCCAACGTTTACAACCAGTCGTTGGTGGGCTCCATCATCAAGGCACATGGCGAACAAGACGCGCTGAAATGGTGCGAGGGAGTCGTCGCCAACATGGCTCGCAAACCACAAGGTGGCGACCGCGATCAAATCAAGGCGGTTGCAGCGGGCGAAGGAGATGTCGCGGTGGCGAATTCCTATTATTACGCCCGCATGTTGACCGGATCGGCGGAAGAAAAAGCCGCCGCGGCTAAAGTCGCCGTCGTGTTCCCTAATCAAGACGGACGCGGCACGCACGTTAATCTGTCGGGTGTTGGAGTCGTCGCATCAGCACCAAACAAAGAGAACGCGATCAAGTTCATTGTATTTCTCGCCGGCGACCGTGCTCAGGAAGCATTCGCGGCAAGCAATAACGAGTACCCGGTGGTCGAAGGGGTTGCTAAGACATCCGTGCTGACTGGTTTTGGTGAGTTCAGAGAAGACGAACTGAATGCCGCGGCTTTCGGCAACCTCAACGAGAAAGCGGTTCGTATGATGGACCGCGCGGGTTGGCGTTAGTATCAGCACGATCAGGTCAAATTTCATTGCCTTTATCGGTGGACGATAAAGGCAGTTCAGTTATTAGGTAGCCGGTTTTCGCTAGAGGCCGGACTGGCAGAATTCAACCATTTTGAGCCACATCCGCCATCCAAAGAAGAAGCTTCGGCGTTTCGCAGCAAATCCGTCACGACTCGGTTGGCCTGCGTTGGCAGTGGCGATTGCTTCAGTGGTCGCATTGCCAATCGGATGGTTGGCCACGTACATCGGACGGTCATCCGGTGGAACCTGGCAACACCTTTGGGAAACGGTGCTTGCCGGCTACGTCATCAATACGTTCTTATCGGCGGTCGGAGTCGCCGCCGGAGCACTGTTAGTCGGAGTGCCCTCGGCTTGGTTGGTAACGATGCATCGCTTTCCCGGAAGCAGGCAACTTCGTTGGATGCTGTTGCTTCCGCTGGCGATCCCGACGTACTTATTGGCCTACGCCGCCACCGACGTACTGCAGTTCAGCGGGCCGGTTCAAACGTGGTTGCGAAACAGCATGGATTGGTCGCGACAAGACTATTGGTTCCCCGACACGCGAACATTGCCCGGTGCCATCGTGATCCTGACTCTGGGGCTATATCCCTATGTTTATCTGGCCACACGGACCGCACTGTTGGAGCAATCGGGATGCGTGTTGGAGGCGGCAAGGATGCTGGGAGCCGGATCAAGGCGATCGTTTTTTCGAATCACGCTGCCACTGATCCGTCCGTCGATCGTCGCCGGATTGTCTTTGGTGATGATGGAAACGATGGCTGAATTTGGTGCCATGGATTACTGCGCCGTTGATACGCTGGCGACGGGAATTTATCGAACGTGGTTCAGCCGTGGATCGCTGGTGGCAGCGGCGCAGCTCTCGATGTGTCTACTGTCGATGATTGCCGTCATCTTGACTTTGGAAACGGCGTCTCGGGGATCGGCAAAGTTCCACCAGTCAACGTCACGGCGACGCACGCCGCAGCCGACGCGAATGTCGGGCTGGCGGTCGGTGATGGCGCTCTTGTTTTGCGCGTTGCCGGTCTTGTTCGGTTTCGTTTTGCCGGTCGTCGTTTTCGCTCAAATGTCCTGGCAGTCTGGGGATGCACGTGCGGGGGAATTGCTGGGACCACTCGCGTGGCACAGCGTCAAGTTGGCGGCTTTGTCGGCAGCGTTTGCCGTCGTCCTGGCCACCGTCGTCGCATACGCCGGTCGCTTGCAACCATCCGTGATGATGAAGACTGCCACACGCGTTGCCGGAATCGGCTATGCGATTCCGGGAGGCGTGATTGCGATCGGTGTGTTGGGAGTGGCATGGTGGATGGAAGAACAAGTCAACATTGGCTTGGAATCGCTGATCCATTGGTCGCCGGGGCTGTTCATAAGCGGCACGATCGCGGCCGTTTTGATCGGATATCAAACACGGTTTCTGGCGGTCGCCATGGGAATCATCATTTCTGGCCTGGCTCGAATTCGTCCATCGCTCGATGATGCCTCGCGGGTGTTGGGTTCACCGCCCCGCATGACACTGGTGCGCGTGCATGTTCCGCTGCTGCGCAGTAGCTTGCTGTCTGCAGCTTTGTTGGTCTTTGTGGACGTTCTAAAAGAATTACCTGCAACCCTGATTCTGCGACCTTTCAATCACGACACCCTTGCCGTTCGCGTCTATCAACTCGCTTCGGACGAACGATTAAGCGAAGCGTCAACGGCGGCGCTGGCAATCATCGCAGCTGGATTAATTCCGGTCATCGTTTTGTCACGTTGGATGCAATCCAAAGGTCAAGGACTTACGAATGGCCAATGAACCGTCGGCAGACGATTTGATCGTCGAATCGGTGTCGCATCGTTATGGCGAAGTGGAAGCGGTCAAGGAGGCGTCGCTGTCAATCGCCGCTGGTGAGATACATTCTCTATTGGGCGAATCGGGAAGCGGTAAATCCACACTGCTGCGCATCATTGCCGGTTTGGAAAAACCTTGCCAAGGCGTTGTACGTATCGGCGACGAAATTCTCTTCGACGACGCTCACTTTGTTTCACCCGAATCTCGATCGGTGGGTTTGGTGTTTCAGGACTACGCGCTGTTTCCTCATTTGTCAGTTATTGAAAACGTGATATTCGGCATGTCTGGCGGTACGAAATCCCAGCGACGCAAGCGAGCGATGGAGTTGCTTGAAAGCGTCGATTTGGCGTCGTCTGCCAAGGCGTATCCACACACGCTCAGTGGTGGCCAACAACAACGCGTCGCATTGGTGCGGTCATTAGCGAGGGAACCCGCCGTGATGTTGCTCGATGAACCGTTTTCGGGTTTGGACCCGGCGCTGCGTTCTGATGTTCGAGACATGACCGCAGGCTTATTGCGGGAATCCCAAGTTGCAACCCTGCTGGTCACGCACGATCCGCTGGAAGCGGTTGCGGTTAGTGATCGAATCAGCGTTATTCACGAGGGCCGAATGATACAAACCGATTCCTCCACCAACCTGCTTGAATATCCCGCCGACGAAGCAACTTCGAAACTCTTTTCAAGCATTCAACTGCTCGATGGTGGCACATCAAGGTCACAAACCTTTGCACAAATCATTCGCGTCCCGATGGATGATCAACACGATGACCCGAACTGAACCCTCTATGAAGCTGTCGGTCATCATTCCTGTGTTCAACGAGGCGGCGACGCTGAGAGAGTGTGTCGACGCGGTCTTGAACATTGCCAGTGAGAATTTACGACTCGACGTTCTGATCATCGACGATGGATCAACCGACGAGAGTCGAAACATCGCGGCGGAGCTTGCAGCAAAACACGATTGCATCAAGTTGACGGTCCAGCCTGGCAACCAGGGAAAAGGGGCAGCAGTGCGTCTTGGATTTGATTTGGTAACGGGTGACTTCGTTGCGATTCAGGACGCTGATTTGGAGTATTCGCCGGTGGACCTGTTGCGATTGATTGAACCAATAAAACGGGATGATGCCGATGTGGTGTTCGGTTCTCGTTTCCACGGTCGGTCCTTGCGCAACATGTCTTGGCGGCAAGCGATTCACTGTCTCGGCAACCGATCCCTGACTTGGCTGTCTAACCGAATGACCCGTTTGGCACTGACGGACATGGAGACTTGTTACAAGGTCTTTCGCCGCGAAGTGTTAGCAGACCTGAAGCTGGATGAAAACCGTTTTGCCATTGAGCCGCAATTGGCATCGGAAATTGCCAGGCTTCGGTTGCGGGTCGTCGAACTTCCCATTTCGTATCAAGGTCGCGGCTATGGTGAAGGCAAAAAAATCGGACTGCGTGATGCCTGGAGAGCCGGTTATTGCATTTTATTCCGATCATCGCGTCGGTAAAGCGTTGCACCAATTTCGACATCCGCGGCTGTCCCAGCTCCAAGTTCGAGCACGGCGAAGGTCTCCGGTGGCGCTTTCCTCATTCGCCACGGCGGAACCGCGTGCGAATTCCTCAAGACCGTTGCATTGCGATCAAGCCATAGCACGTCGATCGGACCTCGCATCCAAAACGTGTGAATGCTGCCGGCGGGATACAGAAGTAAACCGTGTCCGCGGCGGAGGGGCAAGCGAAACTGCAATCCGCACAGCCGCGTCCAAAACGTGTTAGCGACCGTGACAAAATTGGCGAGAGGTTTATTCCAACCGTCCACTCCGACAGTGAACTGCGCATCGTCAGCCGAGTTGCCAAAGAGCGATGATCGCGAAGTAATTTTTGAGGCCATGCGGGTCACGGGGTGTCGACCGGCAGCGGTGGCAGTCCGCGTCTGACGCGATCTCGATTGACGGCTTCCTGTCGTTCGCGTTCGGCCTGTTGACGTTGCTCCACCGCTTCCGCATTGGTAGCCGGCGCGACGTCTTCTACGAATGCTCCCAAACGTACGAAGATGCGGTGCACCGTCGGTCCCAATGTGGCGACAAACAACGCCGGGGCAAAGAACAGGACCAATGGAACGACCAGTTTGACAGACAGCGCCTGTGCCGCGGTCAGCGCCGCCTCGCGACGGTATTGACGGAAATCGTCCGCCTGCAAACGCACCGTTCGCGACAAACCGCTACCAGCTTGTTCAGCTTGCGACACCGCGGACGTGAAATTTGAGATCGCCGGAATGTCCAAACGATCGGACATCCGCCGTAACGCATCGACCCGGCGCTGGCCGCCGACCAAGTCGGCGCGGAACAAGACCAATTCTTTCGGCAGTACGCGATCCGGAGGCTGCAGATCGGAAATTCGATCGAGTGCTTGATCAAACCCCAAACCGCCTTCGGTCAAGGTTGCCAACAGATCCAAAAAGATAGGGAAGTCTTCGGTGATTTCGCGGACAATTTTGCGACGGCGTGCCCGCACCAACAGCATCGGTATCAAAGCCGGAAAACCAATAACGATCAGGGGAGACATGATGACAAATGGCAAGGCCAACGCCCCCAAATTGCCCGGTATCGCTCGCAGCAATTCGGTAACCAATGTCAGGACACCCGAGCTGATCAGCATCAACATCATCACGCCGCCGATCGCAAGGCAAACCAATGTCGTCAACACAAACGTTTGCGGCACGGCACCCGAACGGTAGCCCGATTTGTAAAGCCATTGCCGCAAGAATCCGCGTGCTTCGTCTTCGGCGAATTCTTCCTCGAGAGGTTCGAATTTGGCGTACCTTGCCAGTTGCCCGGCCGCACCGCGGCGCAACCACAATCGCCGCAAGACGGCCACGATCGTGACCGCAAGCAGTACCAGAATGAGTGTCGCAATCGCGGCGGTCCACTGAGTTCTTGTCATCCGCGTTAGACCCTCAACTTACTGAGGTGTCCGATGACCAAGACGCCGACCGCTTGCAAAATGAACGTGACGCTGACCAGGGCTTGCCCGCCGATTGTCGAGAAGAAACCGCCTACGATTTCCGGATCGTTGACATACATCATGATCAAAATCAAGTACGTCACGATCATGATGGCCAGCGTCGACAATTTTGCCTGAATCGAAGCTCCCGCGATGCGACGCGAGATTTGAATCCGATCCCGAATCGTGCGACCGACACTCGATAGAGGTTCGGCCAGCGAGCCGCCGACTTCCCAATGAACCGCGATTGCGGTGGCAAACAAGTTGAACGTTTCCAGTGGCACTCGCTGCACCAATCGCCGCATTGCGATTGATGGCTTATCACCCAGGCGGATCCGGGTGTTGATTTCGCTGAATTGTTCGTACAGCGGCGACTTCATTTCCTCGGTCACCTGGTTCATCGCCAGCGGCAACGCCGCGCCGGCGCGAATCGCGGCCACCAAGAAGTCAATCGTGCGTGACAACTGAGCTTCGATCTTCGCGTGCGCTTGGGCGACGCGGAATTGGTCGATCTGCAAGGCGATCACCCAACCCCAAACACCGGTTGTCAAACAATACGGCCACTTCAAACCGACCAGGAAGAAACAAATGAGGAACGTGACGACACCAACGATGACCGGGATCCAATGATTGCGACGAATGAAAGGACGTTCGTCGATGACATCGTCCAGTTCATCCAACTCGTCGAGTTCATCCGCGATCTCGGCTTGCGTCGTCGATTCGTCCAACAACCGAGATGCCAGACGACGACGACGAAGTTGCCGTATCACGCCCAGAATGACGACAATCAATCCGACCAGGACAGCCGTGGCGATCCAAAATCCAATCATCTGTCTTCGTCATCCGCACTGGCAAACAACTCTGTCGGAATCGGCAAACCGCGTTCGTTGAAACGATAGATAAATTGAGGAACGACACCGGTCGCCTCGTGACGGCCCTGGATGGTTTCCCTGTCACGTCGCAAAATTTTGTAGCGATAGATTTCCTGAAGCTGCGGCGTTGTTTCCTCCATGCCCACCAGTTCACTGATCGACTCCACCCGCCGAATGCCGTCCTCGAACCGTCGCACCTGAACAATCAAGTCAATTGCCGAGACGATTTGTTCGCGGATCGCACGACTTGGCAGATCATAACCCGCCATCAAAACCATGGTTTCGATTCGGGCAATCGCATCACGCGGGGTGTTGGCGTGAACGGTGGTCAGCGAACCGTCGTGGCCGGTGTTCATCGCTTGCAACATGTCCAACGCCTCGCCGCCGCGGACTTCGCCGACGATGATGCGGTCCGGTCTCATGCGCAACGCATTGATGACCAGTTCACGCTGCGACACCTTTCCGTGGCCTTCGATATTTGCCGGTCGGGTTTCCTTGCGAACAACGTGACGTTGATCGAGTAATAATTCGGCGGCATCTTCGATGGTGATGATGCGTTCGTGGTTGGGAATGGCTTCGGCGATCGCGCCCAACAACGTCGTCTTGCCCGACCCGGTGCCGCCGGACACCAGGATGTTCATGCGGTGTTTGACCGCGATGTTCATGAACGTGTCCATGTCGGGCGAGAACATCAGACGCTCGAGCAATTCGTAACGCTTCATCCGCCGGCGACCGAAACGCCGAATGGACATCGTCGCACCGTCAATCGTGATCGGCGGAATCGTCGCATTAACTCGGCTGCCATCGGGCAGACGGGCGTCCAGCATCGGCGATGCGTCGTCAACGTGCCGACCGACCCGCGCGGCGATCCGCTGGATGATTCGCATCAAATGATCGTTGTCGCGAAAACGAATGTCGGTTTCTTGCAACCGGCCACGACGCTCGACAAAAATCTCGTCGTGACGATTGACCAGGATGTCGGTCACGGCCGGGTCGATCAACAGTGGCGCAAGCGGTCCGACACCAAGTGTTTCTTCCAACAGATCCGTCGGCAGCGACTTGCGTTCGGTTTCGCTGATCGGCAAGTCTTCGCTTGCCAAAACGTCTTCGACAAACTCGTTGATTCGGTCCAGAATCTCGGCTTCTTCGCCGAGCAGCAGTTCGACGTCTTCCAGTTCATCCAGCAGTTGTCGGTGCAAACGCCCTTTGATGGCCAGGTACTCGCCACGGCCGAGTCCGCGTTTGCCGGTCGGCTTACCGCTTTCGATCGTGGCCCCACCGGCGACTCGCGCGCCGGGCTCCGCTCTTTTTTCGACAATGCGATCTTGCGGGATTTCGAGCGACGATTGCAGCAAGCGATCAGTCGATGCGTCACGAAGCCGATCTCGCAGACGGTTTTCTTTCGATGAATCCGTGCTCATGCCTGCGCCTCCGCAAGGATCGTATCGGCATTGGAACGGTCGCTTGATGAAGCTCGTGAGGTAGCGGCTCCGTCCGGAGTGTTCAATCGGTCAACGTCGCCGGCCAGTTGTTTCATCTTGCCCGCCCATCGGTTGCCCAAGCCGGGACGCAGCATGGTGGGTTCACCGATGTTGGTCCCCGCCGCCACGCGCTTACTTGATGGAAGGACATAATCGACTGGCGCGCCGAGCTGCGTTTCCACTTGCTTCCGTGATGGATAACCGGCCGACTTTTCGAAACGATTCATGACGATGCGGCGAGCCTCGGCGGGAAAGCTGATCTGATCCAGCAAGCCCAGGAATTGCTTACAACCCACCACCGTCGGCACTGAATTGTCCAGTACGATGTAGGCGGCATCGACGTAATCGAGCACCGAGACGACCAAACGATCGAATAGCGGGAATGTGTCGACGACCACATGACGAAATGAATTGCGGGCGACGGTCAGGATCCGAGTCATGCGTTCGTCAGTAATCTCGACCGATTCCAGTGCATCGGTTGGCGCGGCCAGGACGTGCAACCCACTGTCATGGTATAACGAAAGTTCGCGAAGCAAGACACCATCGAGGCGATCAACCGATCGTGCCGCGTCAGTAATCGTGGTTTCCGGTTCCAGGCCCAACATCGACGCACAAACGCCCATCTGCGTCGAGGTATCAATCAACAACACTTCCTCGGGGTACTTCCGTGCGAGCGTCGCCGCCAGGTTGACCGCGGCGGTCGATTTGCCGACCCCGCCCTTGTTACTGACCATTGCGACTACGGTGCCGCGCCGGGACCGAACCACGTCGGGGGCGTCTTTGGTCGAAGCATTCTTGAGCACTCCGGCCAGTTCCTCGGCCGCAATCGGACGTCGTAGGAAATCAGCGAACCCGGCCCGCATTCCTTGGACGAAAAAGGCTTCTTCGCCAAGACCGCCAGAAAACAATTCGCGGCTGAACGTGGCAACGCAGATCGAATCAGGACAAGATTCGCGCAGACTGGACAACAACTTTTTCGCCGCGTCCAAATCCTGGGTCGCCTGGACAAGAATCACTCGCGGTTGGCGACTAATCGCCAATTCCAAACCGCGACGATGCCCTTGAGCGAACTCCACCGTTGCTGACGCCATGCCGACTGAATCACAAGCATCACGCAGTTCACCCTCGACAGCTTCGTCGGTGCCAATAATCAGGAAACGGTTACGGATAGCGGACAAGTGAGATGGGCCCGAAGAAGGTGAAACAGGTTTTGAGACAGTCGCTTGATGTTTACTGTGTTCGCACGACTGTTGTGCCGTTGGTACTGAAAGGTTTGTCAGGAACGAAGCTCTGCATCTTCCGCTTCATTCCGTACATCATTTCGATCTTGATCGGCCGGTCCTGACTGGGACGCATCACCTGATACTCGGCAGTTTGATCGTCTTCCGGGTTGCCTGAACGGATTACCGCATAAAGACTTTCCAAGCCCTCGGTCCGGTTGGAACCACGAGCACGCGCTTTTGCCTGTTTAACCTTCGCCAACGAACGGGATAGATCGTCGACCAACGCCGGGCGGACCGCAATCACAATGTCTTGCCGCTCTTCAATCGGATCACGGCTCCGGCTGGTGCGTCGTTTTTCCTCAAGACGTCGTTCTTCGTCGTCGTTGAGCATCCGGCGCGCCGGTTGGATGATGATTCCATCCTCGACGACCAACCTAGAATAGTCACCGGATGCAAAGACATCGAAATGGTCGTATCGCCCCAAACCGTCGAGCCCGGAAATATCCGTCGGTCCGACGACCATGGCTCGATATCCCGCCGGCACGCCACCGGCGAAACCTTCGCGGGTTCCCGGCGGCAATAGATCGTTTTCGGTGAACACTCTGCCGACCAACTTGTCGTCTTTCAAAATCCGACCCAGCAGTTTGGACGGATCAACCATCCAGTGATCGGGAACTTTCTCAGCCGGAAAGAACTGAACCGTCGGCTCCAGCGTCGCGGGGTTGGTCAAATGATCGCGGCTGATCCGAGTAAATGCAGGCAATTCCACTCGCGAAAAGTAAACCGGAGTGGTGCCTGGCGGCTGGACCAGACGTTCCGGTTCGGCGGCATCGTCGGACGAACCCATCAACCATGCCACGTCCGGTGCGTCAACGACGCCTGTCGCCACCGCGCCGCCGTAGCCGGCACCGCCTAGAGTTACGATACCCAAAACACCGGCCGCACCGAGAGCCAGTTTACTGGGACCACTGTTTTTTCGTCTTCGTCGTTGGGCCATAGATGTGCTTGCTAAATTTTTTCTGCCATTGCCAATGTCAAGTGAATCATCCGCATTGATTCGAAGGTGCCTGAGCTTGATCCAAAGGGCACCTGTGTGAACACACAAAACGCTCGATGGCCACTAGCCACCGAGCGTCCGTGCGACAGATTTATTAACCGATCGTTTTACAAACGAATCAGTTGGCACCACCGTTGATGGCGAGGCTGCTCGAGTCGTCCTCGGAGAACAACAAAGCGTCCATGCCGAATTGGCTCTCGAACGAAGGCAATGCCGAAGCCGAGTCGATGACGGCGGTTCCGTTGTCGTTCTCGGTTTGAGCAAGCTTGCCGATGAAGACCTTCGACTGGTCAACGGTGTGGATCGACGGCAGAACGCCAGCCATCACGGCGTACAGGTAACCCGACTTGTGGCCGAGCATCGTGGTGGCGACCAAAGTCGCCAGCGAAGCGGCACCGACCAAAATGCCATATTCGACGATAGTTTGGCCCTTACGACCGTGAATGCGATTCTTACGGCCGAACATCTTAAACATACGTTGCATCGAAAACTCCAAATGCAGCAAGGGAAAGGGTGGAGATCACCAGCGAACACCACTGGAATCATCACGAACCCGGTCTGGCTACATTGAGTATTTTGGCTTGACCGGAAGAAAAAGGTGCGACGCCTCTTATTGAGAATGCTTCGCAACAAGGCCGTATTATCAGCCCGTGGATTCAATCCGTCAACGGGGTCAGGGAAGTTTCTGCAAGAAAGTTTGGCTTCGCTATTCAGCGCGATTGACGGGCGATCGCTAGCCGGATTCGCCAGGAGCCGAGCCGCCATCACCCAATCGTTCTGGCGATCATTCGCTACTGGAAAGGCGACTTGCGGACCAGGACCAGCGACAGCCCGATCAGGCTAAGTGTGACCGAAAACAACAGCCAATTATTGGTCAGCGGGATGACGACCATGATCGCCAGCGCCAACCAACCGGCCAGACGATGGGGCAAGATCCACAGAGTCAAGCCAGCCATCGTTTCTACCAAGATCGCCATCCGAGCATGCATCATGGCCAGCCGACGCAGTCCCGCTGGATCGGCGGTATCACGAAGCCAGTTGTAAAGCCAAAAATCACGACTTCGGTAATAGATTTCGTAAAACACTTCGCCCGACCAATACTCAGCGGTCCACTTGCCGATCGCCGGCCCCAACATCACGATCGAAAGAACCACGCAAGCCAATCTTTTCGAGCGAGTCATCGTGAAATTTGGATCAGCTCGTCCAAGTTGCCCAGAAACCCACAGGCACCACACCGATGCCCACCAGGACGTCAAAAACGTCGCATCGTTGTAGCTGCCCTGGTGAATCAACAGCGTCGACAGCGCGGCGACAAGAGCAAGCAACGCAATCCGCAGCGGGCCGGCACCGCGAAGTCTCACAGCGACGATCGAAGACAACACTGCGACACAGTAGGCCAGCCGCAAAACGACCAGCGATTGAAGCGGAGCAGGGAAGAACGTGTCAGTTTGCGGAAACGCAAAATAGACCTCGCTGACGTGACCAAACAGTTTGATCTTCCACAGCAATCCAACCAACACGAACGCCTGAACCAATCGGACGCTTCGCACCAATGCAAGGTCATCCGAAACGGAAGTCGCCAGGACATTCAAATCGTTGCTATCCGGTCGGCTTCCCGCGCGCCCAAGACCGCTTTGTTTCCTCACGGCAAATCCACCTCGTGTCGAAGCACTTCAAACCGATTACCCGCCGGTGTGACTTCGTTGACAACGATCAGCCGCTGACCACGATACATCGACGATGTCACGACCCAACGTGGCTCGACCGGTCGACACAAACCCAAACGGACTTCGCCGAATGTGACCACCTGACAGGGGAAATGGTTGACGTATTCGCGATGCAAACAATCAGGGTGGCGGACACCCGCGTAGGCCGCGTCCACCACCATCATCTCGTCGGTGACCGGAGAAGACGTGCGGACGTCAAACGTGTTGGCGAAACTATACATCGACGGCATCGGCTGCGCGATCGCCCACAAGGCGAACGAAGGTGTGACCAAATGAAACCGCCGCATGGATGCTCGCGTGATCGCGGGAACCCAAGGCATCAACAACGTCCAAGCGGCGATGCCACCGATGAAAAGGTACAAAAAAGCAAGCGTCCGGCTCCGTTCCGGATGGAGACAATTCGTATTCATTCCGGATTGCCTGCACTGAAAGGACCGCGGCACGCGGCCATCCATCGCCCGACCCACTGACGCCAATGCGGCTTCGCTCCCTCGGTCCAGGGTGTCAATGCGACGATAATTGAAAACGTTACCAACAGGTTCAGGTAGACGTTCGACGTAATCGTCGCCGTCAATACCAGCAGGGGGTAGTGGAGCAGATACATTGCGAATGTACAGGACGCCACCAGCCGAATGGGACTGGCGATAAGTTTGGGGAAGACCGAATCCCGAACAACGGCCCGAAACGACATCAGCGTAACTGCAAGTATCGATCCCAGAATCCAATCGTGAACGAAGAATCGGCTCCAGGAAAGCCGATCAATCCAGGACTTACCTAAG
>JBCBOO010000014.1:0-44617 GCA_039821235.1 Planctomycetota bacterium | reverse complement strand
CGGCGTTTATCAACCCGAACTCAAAGTTGCTCGGACCCAAATTCAAGTTTGCAAGACACGGACGCTGTGGTGCGGAGATCAGTAAAATTCTTCCGCATACTGCCGGGATTGCCGATGAACTCACCATCGTAAAATCGATGACGACCGATGCGTTCAACCATGCCCCCGCGCAGATCTTGATGAACACGGGCTCGCAGCTGTTCGGCAAACCAAGTTTGGGAGCTTGGACACTGTATGGCCTGGGAAGCGAATCACGTGACTTGCCGGGGTTCGTCGTTTTCAGCAGCGGTCGCAAAGGTCCCAGTGGCGGGAACAGCAATTGGGGCAGTGGCTACTTGCCGACCGTTTATTCGGGAGCCCAACTACGCAGCGTCGGCGATCCGGTGCTCTATCTCTCGAACCCGCCCGGCATGGATCGCCGTGCACAAAGGGAGTCGCTCGATGCCATTACGGCGCTCAATCAAGAACAACTGGCCATCACGGGCGATCCCGAAATCGCGACGCGAATCAACTCGTATGAGATGGCATACCGCATGCAAGCGTCCGCGCCGGAACTGATGAACGTTCGCAGCGAAACACAAGAAACGTTGGACTTGTATGGCGTTGATGCGGAAAAACCTTCGTTCGCAAAAAACTGCCTGCTGGCACGTCGCTTGGTGGAGCGAGGTGTTCGCTTTGTGCAGCTGTTCCACGAAGCTTGGGATCAGCATGGGAATTTGGTGGGCGGCCTCAAAGCGAATTGCAAAGACACCGATCAGGCGTGCGCGGCGCTCGTTCAAGATCTCAAACAACGCGGCATGCTGGATGAGACGTTGGTGATTTGGGGCGGGGAATTTGGCCGAACGCCGATGGTTCAGGGCGGGGGCAATGACGGTCGAGACCACCATCCCAATGCCTTCACCATGTGGATGGCGGGAGGCGGAATGAAACCGGGTGTCACCTTTGGCGAGAGTGATGACTTCGGTTTCAACGTCACCGCGGGCGCTGTTCACGTCCGTGACTTACACGCCACGATTCTGCATCAACTTGGTTTCGATCACACGCGGTTGAGTTACAAGTTCCAAGGTTTGGACCAACGACTCACCGGCGTCGAACCGGCTCGCGTCGTCAATGAGCTTCTCGCATGACAACTAGCACCCGCGAAACGATGCGCATCACCGGCATCCTGACACCCAACATCACGCCCGTCGATCGAAGCGGTCGTGTCGACGAATCCACGTTGCGACGCTACGTCGATTGGTTGATCGAGAAAGGCGTCGATGGACTCTATCCGAACGGGAGCACGGGAGAATTCATTCGGTTCACTCGTGAAGAGAGACGACGGATTGTCGAAGTCGTCGTTGATCAGGCGGCCGGTCGAGTTCCGATCCTTGCCGGCGCGGCAGAGGCAAACGCCAAAGAGACGATTGTCGCGTGCGAAGCCTACGGATCGATGGGTGTGCAGGCGGTCGCGATTGTTGCGCCGTTTTACTACAAGCTCTCTGATGATGGCGTCTACGCTTACTTTCGTGAGATCGCCGACTCGGTTTCGGTTGATGTGACGCTTTACAATATTCCGATGTTCGCCAGCCCCATTTCAGTGGACAACGTCGTCAAGCTCGCGTCGGAGTGCCCTCGCATTGTCGGCATCAAAGACAGCTCGGGTGACCTTCCGAACATGATGAGGATGATCTCTCGAGTCCGTCCTCTCCGAGACGACTTTTCATTCTTGACGGGATGGGATGCGGCGCTCGTTCCAATGTTGGTGGCCGGTTGTGATGGCGGCACAAACGCGACCAGTGGTGTCGTCCCCGAGCTCACACGCGAAATCCATCGCAGCGTGTTGGCCGGGCGGATCGATCATGCGATGGCACTGCAGTACCAATTGCTGCCACTCTTCGATGCGATGGTTTCCCTCGGAGAGTTTCCCGAAGGATTCCGCGCCGGTGCTCGTTCGCGTGGTTGGGACTTGGGCCCCGGCCGAGTGCCCGTGTCGCTGCAGCAACGCAAAATGATCTCGCACGCACAAGCGGAAATAGATGCACTTCTGGAGCAGTTTATCGGTCAACATGACGATGAAGGTTTCACTCAACCCACCGAAGCCTATCAAGTCGTCGAACGCGTCGTGCAAAGCGTTCTCGCACAACTGAAAGCCTGAACACCACGCCCGAGAAGTTGGCAGGATATACCTCCCGCTTAGACAACGTTGGTTAGACTGTTCCACTGGAACCAACGAAAGAGGAAGACACATGAATCGATCTTTGAAAACACCATTCCGGTTCAATCGCTTGCGGTCGTTTTTGTTGATCTTCGTGACTCTCGCATTGAGCGCCGGCGACGTCGTCGCCTGGGACCCCGTCGACGTTGGGATCAAGAGGGGTATCAAGCCCTTGGTGTTGAACTCGACGCAGCTCAACGAAAGCAGCGGTATTGCTTTTTCGAGCGTCTCTCCGCAATGCATTTGGTCACACAACGATTCTGGGGACGGCCCACGTTTCATTGCGTTTGATCGAGACGGCATTTGTTGCGGATGGAGTTTTCTATCCGGCGTCGCGGCAGTCGATTGGGAAGACATGGACGCTTACGACGATGATGGCCCCCGGTTGTTGGTGGCCGACGTCGGCGATAACAACTCCGTCCGTGAAAACGTGACAATCTATCTCTTCGATGAGCCCGACCCGAATGAGAAATCCAAAGAGGGAGTCAAGCGATTCCAAACCCTCACCGTGCAGTATTCCGGTGGGCCAGCCAATTGCGAGTCTGTTGCGGTCGATCCCCAAAACCGCCGCATTCTAATGCTCACCAAGACGCCTTTCCTGGCCACGATGCACTCCATTCCGTTGCCGCCACGCGAAACGGCAAACAGAGGGAAACTCAAGTTTGAATACAAGTCGAAAGTGATTTGCACGGTCACGCTACCGTTGGCGACTGGTATGGACTTTTGCCCGAAAACCGGTGATCTCTGGATCTCCAACTACCTGCACGCGTTTCGATTCCCGGTCAATCAATCAGGCAGTGTGAAGGCGGCTCTTGAAGCGATGCCTGCCCTGGTTGAGATGCCAAGACTCAAGCAAATCGAAGCGATCGCTGTCACCGAAAAGGGAGAGGTCTGGGTCAGCAGTGAAGGCATCCCGGCGAAACTCCAACGGCTTCAGATTCCCGGGGAATGAGTACTTCACTGCTGGAGGACTACCGCGATCTTCGACATCGTCCGTCGGCTCGTCGAAATGATCGACAAGCATTTTTCCTGGTGGAAGGTCCAAGGGTGATCCGCCGATTGATCGCATCGGGTTACCAGGTGCGTTCGATCATTGTTGAACACGGACGCGACCAGAGGGTCCTTGGAACTCTTCCCAAAGAGACGCCTCTGTTGACGCTCTCACGCGATGAGATTCGGTCTCTCTCAGGTTTCGATTTTCACCGCGGTTATCTCGCCAGCGCAGACCGCCGTCCCTTCCAAGATTTAGCACAACTTGATCCGGCACGGTTGATCTTGGGGTTCATTGGCGTGACCGACATGGAAAACCTCGGCAGCCTCTTACGCTCGGCGGCAGCCTTTGGCATTCGCCAAGTCCTCTTGGACTCCAGCACCGCGGATCCGTATTCACGCCGGGTGAGCCGAGTGAGTATGGGGGCGTCTTTGGCGATGGAATACTACCAGCTGAACCAACCGTCGCGTGATTTAAGAGCGTTGCACGAGCGAGGAGTGTGGTCACTTGCGGCGACGCCCGCGGTGGACGCGGAGTCGGTGGCCGACCTGCCGCCGACCGAGTCATCGCGGTTGCTTCTCATGGGCAATGAAAGTGACGGCCTGCCAAAACAAGTCCTCGCAAACGTCTCACAGAAGGTTCGAATCCCAATGCCGGGACGTGGGCAAGAAAGTGAGGTCGTTGACAGTCTTAACGTCGCCGTCGCGGGAGCGATCTTGATGCACGAACTTTCCTAGCTAGCTTGCGACTGCCTTGCTTTCATGCCGGCTTCGAGGGTGGCGATGATTTCGTCCACATCGTACACGCAGCCTCCCCATGCTCCGCCGCTGACCCGCTGAAGCGCCGCCCAAAGTCGAGTGTCATCGGGCACTTCGGGTTCGACGCATAAATCGGGATGCGGCCCGCGTGATACAAGCAACTCTGCTGCCGGCGTTCCGTCAGCGGATTCCACCAAGTCGACTCGTCCGTGCAGTGTTTTGCGATCGATTTCGATTTCGATGACATCGCCATCACGCACTTGGCCCAGCGGTCCTCCCGCGAGTGCTTCGGGGCCTACGTGCCCGATACATGCTCCGGTGCTGACGCCGGAGAATCTCGCGTCCGTGACGAGCGCGACTTCTTTGCCAAAGGACAAGTACTTCAGCGCCGATGTGATTTGAAAGGTCTCTTCCATGCCGCAGCCCTGTGGGCCGCGGCCCATCAAAACCATTACGTCACCGGCCTTGATCGGCGGATCGGATTGGCCTTTGACAGCCGCGATCGCATCACGCTCCCTGACAAAGACTCGCGCCGGTCCTCGTTTGCGATACACGTCGTCGTCATCGATGACGCTGGGATCGATCGACGTGGACTTGATCACGGCGCCTTCCGGGCAGAGGTTTCCCGACGGAAAGCAGATCGTTGGTGTCAGACCCTTCGCGGTTGCTTGGCTAGGAGGAACGATCACCTCGTCAGGATCGACGCCATCGAGCGATGCAAGCCGCTCGCGGCAAAAGGCTCGGCGATCGCTCTTGATCCAACGATCGAGGATTTGATTCCAGGTCATTCCGCTGACGGTGCGAGCTTCGGATCGCAACAGTCCGAGTTCTCGAAGGTGCCATGCCACTTCCGGAACCCCACCCGCCATGAACAACCGAATCGTCGGATGACCCATCGGACCGTTCGGTAGACAATCGACAAACCTGGGAACCGATTGATTGATGCGGCGAAACGTGTCCGCATCGGGAACCGCTAGACCGGCCGCCGCAGCGATGGCGGGAATGTGAATCAGCAGATTCGTGCTGCCGCCGACGGCGGCGTGGATCAACATCGCGTTGTAGAACGCGTCATCGGACAGGACGTCGGCGAGCACGGTTTTGTCGGCCACCATTTTCATGGCGACATCCGCCGAGTCGCGGGCCAGCTGAGTCCAAATCGGACCACCACTGGGAGCGAGTGCCGCGTGCGGAATCGTCATGCCGAGTGCTTCGGCGACGACTTGACTGGTCGCCGCCGTTCCCAAGAACTGGCACCCGCCTCCTGGCGTGCCGCAAGCCCGGCAGCCTTCCAGAGAAGCTTCTTCCAATGTCATTTCACCACGTGAATAACGAACGCCGATCGACTGGACTTTGCCGGCGTCTTCTCCGACGGTCGCCGGCAACGTTACGCCGCCGGGAACAAGCACGCTGGCGAGGGTCTTTGAACCCGCGAGCGCCATCATCATCGCGGGCAAGCCCTTGTCACAAGTGGCGATGCCGATGACGGCCTTTCGCTGGGGCAGCGAACGGATGAGACGCCGGAAAACGATCGCCGCATCGTTTCGGTAGGGCAAGGAATCAAACATGCCGCGGGTTCCTTGGCTGCGGCCATCGCAGGGATCGCTGCAGTAGGCAGAGAACGGAACCCCTTTGTGCTTCGTCAATTGCTCGGCGGCTGCACGCACGAGCAGGCCAATCTCCCAGTGCCCCGTGTGGTATCCGAGCGCGAGAGGTGTTCCGTCTTGCTCGCGTAGACCGCCCTGCGTGCTCAAGATCAGATATTGGTCGCCTAGAACGCGCCTGGGATCAAACCCCATCCCAACGCTTTGCGTCAGTCCAAAAAGGTCACCCGAGGACCAAGTTCGAAGGATCTCGTCGCTCAGCGGCAACGAACCCTCCGGACCGGGCGCCGACGTCACAAGCGAATCGGGCTCGGGGGGAGTCGCGAAAAGATGATCCACGGAAAAGACTCAAGTGAAATGAGGGGCGATCATCACAAGGCGGGACGGTCCTCTCACCTACCAGGGTGATGAATCCCTCAATTCGCATTCCGCGAATGTCGCTTTTCGCTCCGCGAAAGTAGCGAAAACTGAAAGTCAGTCGCACGCCAGGCCCGGCGTGCGACTTATGAATTACAAGCCAAAGCAGTTAGGCGACGGTCATCGCCGAGCGCAGCTTGGCACCATTTCCGGCTTGGCCGAACGAGGTCATTCGCGCGACGCAGACCGCCTTCATCGCTGCCCGAGCGGGCTTGAGATAGGCACGCGGATCGAACGCCGAGGGATCTTCGGAGAGCACCTTTCGGATGGCTCCGGTGATCGCCATGCGGCAGTCGGTATCGACGTTGATTTTGCGAACACCGCTCTTGATCCCACGTTGGATTTCTTCGACGGGGACGCCATAGGTTTGCTTCATTTCACCACCAAACTGGTTGATGATGTCTTGCAATTCTTGCGGAACACTACTGCTGCCGTGCATCACCAAGTGAGTGTTCGGCAGTTTGGCGTGGATCTCTTCGATCCGAGTCATCGCGAGGACTTCACCGGTCGGCTTTTTCGTGAACTTGTAAGCACCGTGGCTGGTTCCGATCGCAACGGCGAGTGCATCGACACCGGTTTCTTCCACAAATTGGGCGGCTTCATCGGGGTCGGTGAGAAGCTGATCGCGGGAGAGTTCTCCGACGGCACCATGGCCATCTTCCTGCTCTCCACCGCCACTTTCGAGAGAACCCAGACACCCGAGTTCGCCTTCGACGCTCACGTTTTGAGCATGGGCGAGTTCGACGACTTCGCGGGTCACTTTGACGTTGTAGTCATAGTCGGCAGGGGTTTTGCCGTCTTCCTCGAGTGAACCGTCCATCATGACACTGGTGAAACCGTTGTCGATGGCCGACTTGCAGGTCTCGGGGCTGTTGCCGTGATCTTGGTGCATCACGATCGGAATGTGGGGATACAGTTCCGTCGCGGCGACCATCAGGTGACGCAAGTACGCGTCTTGGCTGTAGGCTCTCGCGCCACGCGATGCCTGGATGATGACCGGCGAATCGGTTTCTTCGGCCGCTTCCATGATCGCCTGGATCTGTTCCATATTGTTGACGTTGAATGCCGCGACGCCGTAATCGTTTTCAGCGGCGTGATCGAGCACAACGCGAAGTGGAACCAATGCCATGACCGGGTACCTTGGGTGGGATGGAAATCAAACGTGAGTCATCGACCGTCGATTATCGCCGTCCCACACGGTGCCGCAAGGGCATGCGAGCGATGATTCTGGTCTTAGACAATCAAGACTCGTTCGTACACAATCTGGCGCGCTACGTGCGGCACACGGGTGCGGAAACGCACGTGCGGAGAAGTGATCAGATTGATGCCTCCGCCGCGTTGGCCCTTCGGCCAGACGCCGTGGTGTTGTCTCCCGGCCCGTACGGACCGGCGGAGGCCGGTTGCTGTCTGGACCTGATTCGCCAGGCTCCCTCGTCGCTGCCAATCCTGGGTGTTTGCCTGGGGCATCAAGCCATCGGCGCGGCCTTTGGAGGCCGAATTGCTCGGAGTTCCCCTCGACACGGGATGTCCAGCGAGATCGTCCACGATGGTTCACCATTTTTTGCCGGCTGCCCCAATCCCGTTTCGGTCGCCCGCTATCATTCGCTGGTCGTTTCCGACGAGAGTTTTCCGGCCTGCCTCAAAATTACCGCGACCAGCCAGGACGACCAGACCATCATGGCGATCGAGCACCGTGAACGTCCAATCTATGGGGTTCAATTTCATCCCGAGTCGATTCTCTGTCCCCATGGCCAGCAGATGATTCAGAACTTCTTGCGACTGACGGGGATTTCGTGATTTTGGAATCGATCGTTACCACGACCAATAAAATCGGTGACGTCAACGTCGCACCGATGGGGCCGTGGATGTCGCGTCCCGAAGCACTCGACCGACCGGACGGAGATCCAGGCTTTCAGCTGCGTCCCTTCAAAGGATCGCAAAGCTGCGCCAACCTACTCGCCGTTCGTCGAGCGGTCATTCATGTGACCGACGACGTCATGCTTTTCGCGCAGTCCGCACTCGCAAGCTTGGACAACGGGGCCGACTTGGTGGATCCACTCGATGTTCCCGACCTGTCAGTGCTGAAAGACTGCCATCGTTGGTTCGCGGTCGAGGTCACGAACGTCCGAGAAGACGGCCCACGATACTTGCTGGAGTGCCGCGTGATCCGAAGTGGCCTCAAGCGTCCATTCTTTGGATTCAATCGCGCGAAACATGCCGTCATCGAAGCGGCGATTCTTGCCACGAGGATTCACTTGATCGACGAAGCGGAAGTCGTGCAGCAACTCGATTGGTTGTCGCCGTGGGTGAAGAAGACTGGTGGCGAACGAGAAAGAGCCGCATTCGAATTGGTCGTGCGGACGATTAGTCAGCGGCTCGGTCGGGCTGTCGCGAGACCGGTCGGGGGTAGAGTCGATTGATGGATTCGGCGAGATGCATTCAGATCCGCACGGGCTCTCGGCTGCACTTTGGACTGCTGCGCACGGGACCGCCTTTCGGTGGACTTGGAATGATGATCCATGATCCGGCCACGATTCTGCAGTTCTCGCGTTCCGAGACATTGATCGTGGATCCCGCGATCGCTTCACGCGCGAATCCGATTCTTGCGCGACTGCGTGAGCATCGCGCCAGCCAAAAACCACTCGGGCTGGAGATCCGTTTGCTTCGCACCTCGCTTTCGCATTGCGGTTTTGGAAGTGGGACACAACTGTCGTTGGCGATCGCGGAAGGTGCCGCCACGTTGCTCGGAATCCGGCTTTCGAAAGAGACCCTCGCGTTGGAGGTGGCCGGACGTGGGAAACGTTCGGCGATCGGCGTCCATGGTTACTTTCATGGCGGCTTGCTTTTCGAAACCCCCACCGGATCTCATTCGGAAGACACGCCGCCTTCACCGGCAGATACCGAAGCGTTGCCCAGCTTGAACCTGTTGGAAGAACGATGCACGCTCCCAGCGGATTGGCGCGTCGCACTCGTGCTGCCGCGACCGCTTCCCAGTCGAATGTCCGGCGATCGAGAAGCCAAGCAGTTCGAGCAGCTCTCCGAGACACCAGCCCATCGCGTCGACCTCCTCAGCCGACTTGTCCGCGAGGATGTCTTGCCTGCCGTTGAAACAGCCGACTTTGATCGCTTTTCACATGCGATCAGCGCGTACAACCATGCGAGTGGAATGCTGTATGAGAGCGTCCAGGGCGGACCCTACAACGGCGAAGCGGTCAGCGGGCTGGTTCAGCGATTGCGCGGACTCGGAGCCGTTGGCGTTGGACAGACCAGCTGGGGCCCCTGCGTTTTCGCGTGGTGCCCGACTGCGCAAGACGCCGAATTCTTGCGGCGAAAACTTCACGGTGCGCCGGTTCAAGTGATTGTGACAACGCCCTTGGATCGGGGCCGCACTCTGACGGACGTCTGAAACGCCGATGCCTCGGCCCCGAAGCGGAACGCCACAACTTCCAGTCTCATGACGAGGCGTCTTTCGCCTCTTCCTCCACGCGGCTGTCGATGGCCGACAAGTCGACGACTTCGCTGATGGCCAAAGCCAATCGACCGATCATGGCAAAGTAAGCAAATGCAGCAAAGATCGACAGCACGACTCCGATCGCAACCGAATTCGGCGTGATCTCGATCATGAAAAAGTAGAAGTAGATGATTGCGAACGTGATGCCGGACGAAAAATAAAACGCGCCCCAATCTTCTTGGCAACGCGTCACACTGCGGCTCACCGAAGCGGAAAACGGTGTGGTGATACTTTGACCGTCCAGCATCGACAGCAAGATCGGCGGGAAGAGAACGAAGATCGACAGCATGACCAACATCAGTGAAAAGAACGGTGGCAGTCCCATGATCCGCGTCAGCATGTAGGCCGGCACCACCGAGATCCCAGAAGAAGCGATGACCAAGCCCATGGAATCAAACCAGCCGGTCGGGTCGACCGTAGGCCAGTCTTCGATGCGTTCATGTTGGTTGGCGACACCAAAGAGAATCGCAAATCCGCAACAGACGGTCAGCGTTCCACCGATCAACGCGATTGGGATCAGTCCGATGACTAACACCGGATACGCCACGACCACGGCGGTGGGAATCGCGATCAACAATGACAGCCCGAACAAGTGGAGGATGACTCCCGGCTGGATAAAGATTGCGAAGATGGATTTGAACCAGCCCAGCACGTCCGGCGTCTCATAGGCCGGCGTGAATTCCGGACCCTTGGGGACTTCCGCTGCCTTCTCCAGTAGTTCCTCGGCGGACTTTTGATAAGGATCTTTGGGACGTTCCGAAGTCGACTGAGAAAGTTCGAATCCGCCTCCACTTTGCATCGCCGGCTTTGAGTCGACACCTTTTTTGGGTGGCGCAGGCACAACGACATCGGAGTAACAATCACTGCAGCGAATCGACTGGCCTTCCTGACTGGGCTTCGCGTACAGCACCGTTGCACACACGTTGCAAGTCACGCGAAAACTCTCTTGAGACGCCTCCGATGCGGCCTCGCGAATCGCCTCATCAGCCGACGGGAGGTCGGCAAATAGGTCGTCTGCATTCACTGCGGCCGGAAGCGAATCCGTGATCGACGTCGGTGTGGTTAACGTCGCAGCGGGCGCGAGCGTGAACGGGTCTTCGTCTTCGCCGAGGTCGACGGGTTCGTTGGGTTCGGCGGGCGTGCTGGAGAGGTAAGGGTTCGGCGGCGAAACCTCTTTGAGTACCTCTCCGCCAGCAGACTCGCCGGCCGGAACGGAGGCTGGGCTTTTTGGCGGAGAGTCGTCCAGGTTCAACCAGTCGTCCTCTTCGCTTTCACTGGCAACCAGACTGGGCGCGACGATGGACTCGTTGCACCGAGGGCACTGGATGCGAGCCCCGCCGGATGTGGGTGGAATCGTCAGTGCCGAGCGGCACTTGGGGCAGTTGAACTGAGTGGACATCGTTTGCGGCTAAACCCCGTGGTGACAAGCGTTCCACAAGAGTCTATCGCGGCATCGATACAATCTCCAGCAACCACTCGGAAACGCGTCCACAATCGCGTTTTGAGTCGCGAGCGGATCGTTTCCATCCCTTGCTGACGGACGCTGCGGGTTACTGATCAACAGCCCGTGACGATGCGGGCTGCTAAATCAACATCCCCTTCAGCGTGCGGCTTCGCTCTAGCGACGCATGACCATGTCGACAAGCGACTGCATGCCACCGATCTTCTTTTGCGTGATTTGGACACGATCACCGGGCCGGAGCGCGAAGTCTGTCGCCGGGTTGATTTCGCCGCGTTCGTTAAACTTGACGTCCATCCGAACGCCATTGATCGAATGGGGCGACGGCCGGTACACCGTTGCTTCGATGCCTCCGAGGCTAGATTTCACGCCCGTCTGCTCGATCAACTCGCTGACAAACGCGGTTTTGTCGGCCGGGGGCAACGGCAGCACACGGATCGGCTCGGAATCGCCGGCCACTTGCATGACCACGGCATTCTGAGTTTTCGCTTCCTTGATCCGCTGATACGCCTCCATGGTCATCGAGCCATCCGAGCCAAAGGCCGGCGCGGTACCGTCAACGGTCCGGTAAGTGGAGTTCTTCGCTTGCCCCGGAAACAAAAAGCTCGCAGAAGGTGACATCAGGTCGAGCGACTTGGCGGATGGCAGTTGCGAACAGCCGCAGGAGCCGAGCAAGACGGCACTCACGGCAATCCAGGCAAAATTTCGTGGCAGGTGCGACATGAACGGAGTCGAGTATCGGTCGTATTCGGGTGGGGAGGACTAGGGTAAGTTTTCGGCCTCCCCGCTCCGCAACTTGAGAAATCCAGCTTTTTTTGTTCAAGAAACCACCACGCCTGGATTCCTGCTTCCGCCCTGGGCACAAGCTTTGTATAGTCTGGCCCCTCTGAAAGGTCCAAAAGTACGGGGTCCGAGAATCTTTCGGCCCCGTTTTGTGGCGAGACACGACGCGCTCTCAGCGCCGGATTGCTCTGCCGCTCAATCGCTGGATCGCGAATAGTGGTCCCAGCCAAGTATCAACCGAACGATTGTGGAGATGGAGTGCGATGGCACGTCAATGTGAAATCTGCGGCAAGAAAGTCCAAATGGGCAACCGCATCGAAACGCGTGGTAAAGCCAAGTATCTAGGCGGAGTCGGTACCAAAATCACCGGCAAGACACGTCGAAAGTTCGTGCCCAACCTGCAAAAAGTTCACGTCACCACACCCGCGGGCGAGAACAAGTCGATGCGCGTTTGTGTGCAGTGCATTCGCAGCGGCGCGGTGCGTAAAACCGTGAAGATCAAGCCGTTTGATGTCAGTGGCGCCAAGTAACTCGGTCGCGACTTATGGCAATTTCCGCTCGCGAAATTCACAAGCTTGCGAACCTGGCTCGCCTGGAAATCACCGACCAGGAAGCCCAGGATCTCGCACCTCAGCTTGAAAATATTCTCGAATTCGTCGCCCGCTTGGCTTCGCTCGACACGACCGGAGTCGAGCCGATGACGAGTGCCTTGGACGTCCAGAATCGCTGGCGTCAAGACGATCCGCACGAGGGGCTCTCGCGTGACGACGCCCTCTCGGTCGCTGCCGCCGCGGACGAAGAATGCTTTCTCGTTCCGCCCGTCTTGAGCAAGTAACGCGCACTCAAAAGGGGCGTTTGTTCCACTTCGCGTGGGCGAACGCCACTGCGACGCCCGCGACCAGGCCGCTTGCGTGTCCGTCCCATGAGACGCCTTCGGCACCCGGCATCAGCCCGTACAGGACCGTTGTGCCAAACAGAATGCCGACGGCAAGGGCGACAATGATGGGCACCGGACGGCGATCAAAGTACCCGGTGCAAACCAATAGGCCTACCAACCCGAAGATCAGTCCGCTGGCACCGATGTGGTTTGCCGATCGGCCCACCAGCCACAACACGCACCCACTGCCGATTGCAGTCAATACCGCAAGCCATTTCGCGTTCGGCTGCGACGTCGCCAGCAACGCGAGCAGAATTCCGAGCGAAACGGAATTGCCCAACAAATGCCCGAACCCGCCGTGCAAGAACGGCATCGTGAAGATCCCTAGCAAGCCAGCAAGCGATCGAGGATAGAGACCATACTGGGCAAAATCTGCTGGCAACGCCGCGTCGACGATCTGAACCAGCCACAGCACGAGAAGCGTGATGCCTATCCACCCCAGCGGCTTCTCCATCTTGGTTGGCTCGAAGGTTATTGGCTGGAGGTTGGATGGCTCGAACTGCCGCGTTGATCATTCCACTCGCGGAGCATCTCGATCGCGCGCAGCATCACCGATTGATCAATGTCATGCACGTCGACGCTGTTGCCAACCTCCCGAAGCATCGTGATCGTCAATCGCCCCCCCAGGTGCTGACGGAACTCTTCCAGGCCGGCCATCAAACGGTCCGCCGGGTAGAGTGACGGGTGCCACAGTTCCATGCCCATCTCCGTTAAACACTCGCACACACGCCACACGTCGCTGAGCGGAAATCCGAGTTGCAGATGGGAGTAGAAGCAGTCGATCGCAACTCCGATTCCAACCGCTTCACCATGTCGGAGTTGGTAGTCCGTCAGTGGCTCCAGGCGGTGGGCCGACCAGTGGCCGAAATCCAATGGCCTGGCTTCGAGCATCTCGAATGGATCACCTCCCTCGGTGATGTGACGCAGATGCAGCCCGCAACTGACCTCGATGGCTCGGTTGGCAATCGACATCTGTCTTTGTTTGATCTCTTGAGCGTGAGCACACAGCCACTCAAACTCCTCGCGACTTTTCAAGAGAGTCACCTTCACCGCTTCACTGAAACCGCTCCGGAAGTCGCGATCCGACAGCGTTGCGAGCAAGGCTGCGTCATTAATCACCGCCCAGGGAACATGGAACGTCCCGACCCAGTTCTTCTTTCCAAAATAATTGATCGCATTCTTTACACCGACGCCACTGTCGCCTTGCGCGAGCGTCGTGGTCGGCAAACGAATCAAGCGGATTCCGCGATGTGCGATCGCGGCGGCGTAACCGACCGCATCGAGCATCGCACCGCCACCGACGGCAATCACGTAGCTTCTGCGGTCGAGGTTTCGTTCGTTGATTTCCGCTAACAGCCGATTCACCGTCTGTGAGTCGTTCTTGATGGCCTCCCCGCCCTCGACCACCACACTCCCGTCACCAAGGTCGAGTCCGCCCGTTTCTCGAAGTCGACTCTCAAGACGACGGAGATACGGGGAAGCCTCCTGGAGTGCTCGTTCGACCACCAGCATCACCTTGACGGTGCCATGGCTCTGATCGAGCAGCAATCGACGTAAGACGCCAAAATCGACGCCAGCGATTTCTTCGGTAGTGCGCAATCGGTGCACGAATGGAACTGCGAATGAAACATCGCAGTGGCCTTCCTTCGCCGCCGGTTTCGCCACCTCGCGTGTTTCAAAACGGGCGGGTCGGTCGGTCTCGATGGGGTTCGTTTCCAAATTGGAGTGTGAGGATTCAAGCATCACGGTGTCTCGTCTTTCCAGCCTTGCCACAACCAACGAAGTGAATCGGGAAAGATGGCTCCCCCATGATTCCCGTCATGCTTACCCGTGCCAAACACGAATTTGTAATCGTATCCCGCAAACTCCAGTGCTTTTGCCATTTGTTGATTTGCGAGCGGCCAGTTGCCATACCGATTGTTCAAGTCGTTTACACCGTCTTGCAGAAAGACACGAATGGGTTTCGGGTCGCTTTTTCGGATCATTGGAGGATAGTTGTGACCTCCTCGCAGATCGACAAAGCTGCCGATGTGACTGAGAACCTTGCGAAACTTGTCGGGACGATGCCAAGCGACCGAGAAGGCACAAATTCCGCCCGAGCTGTTTCCGCAAATCGCTCGCAATTCAGGATTTTGCGTGATCGTAAACTGCGATTCAATCTCCGGCAGAATCTCCGTCATCAAGAACTCCGCGTAGTCACCGCTGACGGTGTCATATTCAACGCTCCGGTTGGCCGGTCTCGGGCGCCATCCACGCTTCTCCGGGAGGACATCGAAGTGGCCCGGGTCGATCATGACCGCAATCGTGACCGGCATCTCGCCTTTGGCAATCAAATTGTCAAAAACCACCGGCACGCGGTAATCGCCGTTTTCACCCTCGAAAGTGTGGCCGTCTTGGAAGACCATTAACGCGGCAGACGCGTCCGCCTTGTATTGGGCGGGGACATAGATGCTGTAACGGCGAAGCGTTCCTGGAAAGACCTTGCTGTCCGTCCAGGAATGTTGAGTCACTTTTCCCTTCGGGACCGCCTCATTTCGTTTCGAATCGGGCCCATGTTCATAGCGCTGCGGTTCCGAATCGGAGCCTGGCGTCTGACGGGCCGGGCAGGTACCGCTTGCCAGTATCGTGAGCAACAGAATCGAGCCGATGGCAAAAAACGGACGGAGCTTCATTGGGTGGCCAGTGGTGGGGAGGGATCAGCAGAACGCGTCGAGTCAGGCTTCGTCGGTCGCGCACGGGCGGCGGGGATACTCCTATGTTAGCAGCTAGGTCCCATAATTTCCCCTACCTGAGCTGTCGTTTTTGAACCAACAGCTCCCAAAATAAAAGCGACTTCTCGCCTCCCCTCAACCGTCAAGTAGCCGGCGGCGTCCTGGAACCAATCATGGCATTCAAATCCGCCGCCGCCAAAATTTACTCTCCAACCAAGTACTGACACTGAAGCTCGCCAATGTTCGTTGTTCCGCTCAGCACCGATGCGCCGCTCTACCACATCCCTTGGGTGACCGGGACCATCATCGTTAGCAACACCGTCATCTTCTTTGCCACCGTGTTCCAGGTCATGATCGGGAATATGGAATGGGAGCAGATCGAATGGCTGATGATCGAATTCAATAACGTGAACCCAATCCAGTGGATCACCGGCAGTTTTATGCACGCCGGGATCGGTCACCTGGTCGGAAACATGTTGGTGCTCTTCAGTTTCGGCATCATCGTGGAAGGAAAGATCGGTAACGCTCGGTTTGCGGCCATCTACCTGGCGCTTTGCTTGGGCACAGGGGCGATTACTCAAATTCCCATGTACCTCATGGGTGATGACACGGTTGCCTTGGGAGCATCCGCGGCGATTGCCGGTATCGTCGTCATCGCCTTGATTTGGGCACCCGAAAACGAGGTCACGGTCTTCTACTGGATTGCGATCGTTTTCTATGGCGTTACCGAGTTTCGCGTGATCACGCTCGCGATCTTCAGTATCGCATTCGATCTGCTGATTGTCATTTTCAGCGGTTTCGTGATGACAGGCGCCATGGCGCACACGCTAGGCAGCCTGCTCGGTATCCCGATCGGGGTCTACTATTTGCGTACGTGCAAGGTGGACTGCGAAGGCTGGGATGTCATCTCCCGAAACGAGTGGTTGCAGCAATACGATTGGCTCTATGGAGAGAAACAAAAACAACGAGATCGCAATCAAGAAGATGAGGTGATGGACCCGATCGGCACCGCACTCGAACTGTCGGGGGCGACAACCGAGTCGGCAAAAAAGCTGGGGCTTTCTGTACCAAGACCACAGTACGACAAACCAAGGAAGCTCTCGGCGCCGGTGAAAAAACAGAGCAAGCAAGGGAAGGGGCTTCACAAACACAAACAGCCCGTTTCACCGGTCGCTGTCCGTGAACAGGAGTGCCAAGCTCATCCCGACTTTAACCGTCTTGCGTTCGTGCTTCGACAAAGCGTCCAGACAAACAATCCGTTTGCCGCCGAAGCGACATTTCAAAAACTCGAAACGTCAAAGCTCAGCTTCGGACTTCACGAAAAAACACTGTGGGCGTACGCCGAACAGCTGGTAAAGCAGAAGCGGTGGGATGAGGTGATACGTCCCTACTCGCTGATCGCTGCGAAAGAAGGTCCGCTTGCGGATGACGCGAAGTTGAGGCTGGGTCAAATCCACGTTCGCATCACCAAACGCCCGGAGTTGGCGATCCGAGTCCTGGAGTCAATCATCGATGTGCCGCAGGACCAAGCTGGCACATCCTCCGCCAAAGCGGCTCTCATGCAAAAACGAAATGAGTTGCTCTCTATCGCGAAGGGGCTCGCAGCTCAGCAGTCGGAGTAACACTCGCAGAGCCTTTCGTGGCCGCCAGCTCCGCTACATTTCAGCGGCAGCGACCGGAACGATGTCGTCCAGCACAGGGATGTCATCATGGTTCGTCCCGCGGTTGTCGAACAGCGTGAAAATGATGAACAACGCCACGAAGACGAATGAACCAAGGAAGCAAAAGATGTTGAATGGCTTGTCCCAAGCCAAGTGCATAAAAATCGCTCCCACCAAAATCGCTTTCACGGTCGCGATCAGCATGACGACCAGAACATCAAAGCTGCCGAGATCAAAACTCGCTTGAGCAACCGTGATCACGGTCAAAAGGGTGAGTGCACCAAAGACGCCAAACAGCAATGGAAGCGGTAAAGGGTGCGCGAAATCGTACCCTTCCTTTGAACCTTCGTGAGCAGCCATGAATCGCGTGTTTGTTAGAAATTGAATGAGGTGAGCGTGGTCCCGGACGTCCCGCGAAGGGACTATCGAATCAGGTACATCAGCGGGAACAAGTAGATCCAGATCAAGTCGACCAAGTGCCAATACAAACCGACATAGTCGACCGGGCCAAAGTAGTTCTTGTTGAAATCCAGGCGAATGGCACGCACGAGCAGCCAAATCAAAACGCCGATTCCCGCGAGGATGTGAATCGCGTGCACTCCGGTCATGCAATAGTAAATGCTGAAGAACACTCCGGCACGACTCGGTCGCAAGACGTTTTCTTCCACGTCCGCGATTGTGGCGGATTCGTCATCGGCGATGTCATAAGTGATGGCACCAGACGACATTTCCGCCTGGGCACGCCGGGCTGACAGTTCGTTCTGAAGTCCCGTGTTCGTGTCATCGGTCGCAAGACGCTCAATGACCGACAGGTCTTCGTCTTCATTCGTGATCGACCCGGCCGGCGGGACGCTCGCGGCAACCATCGGCTCCGTCACCGCGTCGGCATTTTCGCCCTCGTGAGACTCGTCATGCCCGTCCGCATGCTCTTCGTCGTGGGCGCCATCGGCGTGAGCCTCACTGTGGTGCTCTTCTCCGCCGCTTTCCAAGACCGTGCCGAGGCCGACGCCACCGAAAAAGGATAGGCAAACGACCAGCAGTGGTTTCGCAACCTCAACCTGAAACTTTGCACCCTGAACGAGGCTCACAATCAACCAAACCAGCACTCCCACGGCCGCGACTCCGAATGGAGCACAGAGGTAAAGCAGATAATTTGAGTCGGCGTGCGGTGCATCGGGGTGATAGGAAAAGTAGCCACCGGGCAGCAGACCCAATTCCCATTTGTGCGAGTATTCGATTGCCTTGACACCCAAGAACATCGTCGCACAGCAAAGCGTCGTCGCGATCAAGCACGCGAGTTTCTTGTGTTCTTCGAGCTGTGCACAACGAACCGCCCACGCCATCGTCAGCGAGCTGAACAGCAGGACGCCCGTGTTGATTGCGCCCAGCTTGGTGTTGAGGAACTCACTGCACCCGACAAAGACCTCGGGACGCCACGCACGAAAAATCGCATAGGCACAGAACATCCCGCTGAAGAACAAGACTTCTGTGACCAAGAACAACCACATTCCCAGCTTACCGCTGTCGAATTGTTGTTCCGGCGTGTCGAAATGGTGCGCTAGATAGGAAGGGTGATCGTGATCACCGTGACCATGGTCGATCGTTGCCATTGGCTGGATCAATCGTGCTAGGGGAAACGGAACGGTAAGTTGCCAAAGAATAACAACTCGTCGACCATTCCGTCATCCCGATGCGACGATTCGGACCAGAATTCAGCAGGCCGCGAGAGGCTGTTCCCAGACTACTCGCTTGCGTGCGCCGGGACGGCCTCTGGCTTCTCCGTGGGTACAACCTCACGTTTGGGCTCGACCTTTACATACCGATCGGACTCGGCGTCCCACTCGATGTTGCCGAACTCGTACGGATCACCCACAACCGGCGGGCGATCGAAGTTATAAAACGGCGGTGGTGACGTGCAATTCCACTCCAAGGTGGCAGCACCCCAGGGGTTGGCGGGAGCCTTTTTACCGCTCACCAACGAAGCGAGCAGCACGAACAAGGCTGCGAATAAACCAACACCCAACAGCAGTGCACCATAGGTGCTCAACTGGTGCAGCGTCTGGAATTCGGGGTCGTACGTCGCATACCGCCGCGGCATCCCTCGGCTTCCCAAGACGAACTGCGGAAGGAACGTCAAGTTGAACCCGACGAAGACCAGCGCCGCCGAGATCTTTCCACCCATTTCGCTATACATCTTCCCGACCATCTTCGGCCACCAGTGGAAAACGCCACCCAAGAAGGCCACCAACGTTCCGCCGACCATCACATAGTGGAAGTGAGCCACCACGAAATAGGTGTCGTGGAGGTGCAAGTCGGTCGCAAGTGTCCCGAGGTGTAAACCTGTCAGTCCACCGATCGTGAACAGGAAGATAAAGCTGATCGCATAAATCATCGGCGTCGTCAAAGAGATCGAACCCTTGAACATCGTCGCCAACCAATTGAAGACCTTGATCGCCGACGGAATCGACACGGTAAAGGTCAACGCGCTGAAAATGATCGTTGTCATCGGGCTCATGCCGCTGGTGAACATGTGATGTCCCCAGACGAGGAAGCCCAAGAGCGCAATTGCGATCGACGAGTAGGCGATGAATCGATATCCGAAGATACGCTTGTGGCTGTGCACGCTGATCAACTCACTGATGATGCCGAATGCGGGCAAAATCATGATGTAAACAGCGGGGTGGCTATAGAACCAGAAGAAGTGCTGGAAGGTGACCGGGTCGCCGTTGTACTCGGGGTCGAAGATACCAATCTTCATGGTCCGCTCTGCGATCAACAGCAGGAGCGTGATTCCCAGTACCGGCGTTGCAAGTACCTGGATGATGCTGGTCGCGTAGGTTGCCCACAGGAACAACGGCATCCGGAACCAACTCATTCCTGGCGGCCGCATCGTGTTGATCGTTACGATGAAATTCAAACCTGTAAAGATCGAGCTGAATCCAAGGATGAACGCACCCGTCGTCGCCAATATGACCGACGAATCGGTGGTCGTGCTGTAGGGCGTGTAAAAGGTCCAACCTGTGTCGAGCCCACTGGCAAGCAGTGCCATCACGAAGAAGACTGCCCCAGCCACCCAAAGATAGAAACTGCTCAAGTTAAGACGCGGGAACGCAACATCCTTCGCACCCAGCATGACGGGCACGAGGAAGTTTCCGAGCGCCGCAGGGATGCTGGGGATAATGAACAAGAACACCATGATGGCACCGTGCAGGGTGAACACCTGGTTGTAAATGTCATTGGCCGGCTTATCGGGCGCCATCCACTTGAAGAAACCCGTGTTGAAAAGCCAACCGTCGGGCGCGAAGAGATGAAGTCGAATTCCAATCGCCAGCAAGCCGGCGACGAGGAATGCCAATGAAACGCCCACCAAATACATCATTCCGATGCGTTTGTGGTCGAGCGTAAACATCCAACTCAAAATACCCTTCGAGTTCGTCAGGTAATTCTCTTCCGGCGTCGGATAGCCGGGATCACTGACTTCGTACCCGGCTGGGACGGATTCTAAGGACATCATTCACCTCACGTCGGTCAAACTGGCCGGAGCCAGAGAAAGTATTTCGTTTCAAATGGAGTGCTCGGCCGGATCAGACCAGGCACGCCGGATCAATTTGTTTACTCAGCTATATCCGCAGCTTCGTCGCCCGAGTCACCGCTCTCATCGTCTCCCGACGAATCGCCCAGCGACTTAATGAATTCAACCAAACAATAGATATCATCGTCGCTCAGCTGACCCTTGTAGCTGGGCATGACTGATTGGTAGCCGGCCGCGACTTTCTTTTTTGGGTAGAGGATGGACTCGCGGATGTAGTTCTCGTCCACTTTGACGGACTCCCCGCTGGTCAGGTTCCGCATCGTTCCGTAGCTGCCCTGGTAGGACGGACCAACCATGCGAGAACCGTCTAGCGAGTGGCAACTCTTGCATCCACGGCGTTCGTAAAGCTTTTGGCCATAGGACGCGGCACTTTCCTCATCCTCGTTCCATTTACTGTACTGCTTAATCCAGGCTTCCAACTCTTCCTGTGTCTCGTGGACCACGACCACCGTCTGCATTTGAGAGTGATTGGTGCCGCAGTACTCAGTGCAGTAAAGATCGTAGAAAGCGTAACCGTCAGGGGTGCACTGCCGTCCATCGTAGTCCCACGACGCGTTTGTCTCCTTATCCTTTTCAGCAAGCTTCTTGCATTCCTCTTCAGACATGACGCGTTCGCTGGGTTCGGTCGCCTTGAACCACATGTAGTTGTAACGACCTGGCACAATGTCCTTCTTCACGCGGAACGCGGGAATGTAGAGACTGTGGATCACGTCCTTGCTGGTCATCGTCAACTTGGTCGGTTCGCCAACGACCACGTGTAACTCGGGATGGATGACCCCTCGGCCGTAGTCCATTCCCCAACCCCATTTGTAGGCGTCGACATTGATGTTGTACGCACCTTCGGGAATCGAGCGGTGTGCGAGGTAACCCACCGCACCGTAGTAGAACATGATCACCAGTAGGAACGCCGGGCCGATCGACCACAGCAACTCCACCTTCGTATTGTGGTCGACCTGGCTTTCAGCACGCTCGCCTTTTGCCTTGCGGTACTTCCAGGCAAACCCGAACAGTGCGGCCACGATTCCTACAAAGAAGACTAGCGAGATCACACTGATCATGTAGAAGATCCAATCGGAGTCGTCGGAAAACGACGATGCCGACTTCGGAAAGAAGGCAAGGCTGCTTTCCGTCTGGTCTGCCAGTAAGGCGAATGAGGATGTCATCATCTATTTAATTGCGAACAAAGTGTTTCAAACAATGCGTTTCATGTGGCGGGGGAACCTCACCCGCCGACCGGCGATTTCATGCCGGATTCCAAATCATCCAATTCAGGTTCCTCAGCCGAAGAACCTTTCCGTCCGACCCAGTAGGGCACCAAGGCCGCGAACATCAAACCGATGAATCCTAGCCCGCAGAGCCGCATGATTTTCCACGCCGCTGGCGTGTAGGAATTCGAATCGGGGTCGTAGCTGTAGCACCACATGATGAACTGATCGACCGCGGTGCCGACGTTACCGTTACCCGCTTCGACCAACGCCAGCTTCATCTGCTCCGGCGGGAAGTCAATGGCCAGCGAATAACGCGTGATCACCCCATCGGGTGAAATGAATGCGAGCATCGCCGGGTGGTTGTACTGTTTAATCGAGGCATCGTACCGGTATCGGAAACCCACCACATCGGCGAGCTTCGTGATGACAGGTTGTTTCGCGGTTGCGAAAACCCAGCCTTTATCCGCGTACGCCTGGTTCTTCAAATCATCGAGGTATTTCTTCTTCGTCTCCGCCACTGTTTTCGTCGACTCGTTTGGGTCGATGCTGACGGTCAACATTCGAAAGTCCTGACCGATTTTCAGGTCCATCTCACCCAGGGACTTCACCAATGCATTCAACTGAACGCTGCAGAGCATTGGGCAGTCGCTGTAATTCAACGTCAGGATGACAGGCAGCTTTCCGTCAAATACATAGCCCGTTTTGATCAATTCGCCCTTCGAGTTGGTGAGCGGTAGACCTACGGGGATGACTTCGCCGAGTTTCTGATCGACCGTCACTCCTTGAGCTTCTCTCGGCAGACCGCCGTTGAGAGCCACGTCACTACCCAGCCGTGCTTGATTCTGAGCGAGGGTCTTCGCCGGCGCGAGTGCAAACAATGAAAGCGCAATCACAGCCGGGATCCAGGCTGCGGTTCGCGTCCTCATCGGCTTGCTCTCAAGTGGCGTCATTTTCGCTTTTGGTTGGTTTGGCTTGTTCTTCAATGACCAAATCCATCGCTTTTTCGATCGGAATGGTGACATTTGCGGTCAGTGGGTCGGCGCCGTACTGCTGGATGTCGGCGCTCTGTTCCGCCAAAATTCGGTTTTGACGGGTGTAACGGCTTTCCGCCTGCAGTTGGTCCTGGTAGCCATCGACCAACAGGTAGTACACGTATTGAACCGCAAGAATCGTGACCACCGTCACGACGACGGAGCCGATTCCGATGATGAAAATTTGTCGCGTGTCGAGATCGTCGTATTTGGCCATTAGCTCGTTTTCAGCGTGTGGATTGGCTGATTTCTCTTAGTTCTATCGCGTTTGCGCTGCTCAGAAGTTCTCAAACTCAATCGACTCACGGAGGCGTGGGTCGCGAACCGGGATCAGCCGAGTGCCGCTGGCGACCCGCAACGCGAGCCCTACGGCCAAGGCGGAAAGCCCCGCGACGCACAGCAGGCTGCCAGCCACGCCCAAGACGCCACCGAAATCAGGGTAAACCTTGTGCTCCAATCTGCGAGCTTCCGGCATCACCACCCAGTAAATGTCAATGAAGTGTACGACCAAGATGTAGGCGGCCCAAAATGCCATCCAACCCGGTCGACGACGGAAGTAGCGGCTCATCGTCCCCGCGAACGGGATCAGCCAGTGGATGAAGATCAGCAGCAATGACATCGCACCGAATCCGGTGTGCTGGCGGACGTAGAACCACTCGGTCTCTTCCGGAATGTTTCCGTACCAGATCAGCATGTACTGACTGAAGGCGATGTAGGTCCAAAAGACCACAAACCCGAACATGTACTTTCCGAGGTCGTGGTAGTGCTCTTCGGTCACCTCATCCTTGATCGCACCGTTCTTTTGGCACACATAGGTGAACAAGGTGATCAAGCAGTGAGCAGCCAGGATTCCACCGGCGAAGATGTAAACTCCGAACATGGTGGAGAACCACATTGGCGAAAGGCTCATGCCCCAATCGAAGGCTGCAAACGACAGTGTCAATGCAAAGAGCATGACGGCCGGTCCGGCCCAGTACTGCATCCGCTCCGATGCCGCACGTTCACCCGTTTCGTCCTGGGTCGTACTTGTGCGCCAATAGAAGACGGCGAGGCCGATCCAGACCGCGAAGTAGAAAATCGAGCGAGCGGTGAAGAAGAGAGGATTGAGAAACTTCAGCTTGTTTCCCCAAATCTCTTCGCTAATCCCATGCTCCGCCGCGAAATCAGGGTCGGTCCAAACGAATAACCGCCCCTCGAAAAACAGTGAAAAGAGAATCGGTAGGAAGAAGACGGCAAGCGGAACAACCAGGATCATGAAGCATTCCGCCACACGCCGAACCACGACGCTCCAACCGGCTCGCACCAGGTGCTGGATCAGAACGAAAAACAAACAGCCCAGCACGATCGTTGTCACGTACAGGAATGCCGTTAAGTAGGCAGAGAAACCAAACCGCGGCATGGTTTCGTCTTGGGCGGTGAACGCCAATGCAACTCCCACCACCAACGCGACTAAGCCTCCACCGAGTAGCGGAAGCTGCAATCCACTGAGGAAGGACGGGAGACTGAACGCCGGGTCGTCGGCGGGTTTGAGCGTCGTTGCTGCGTGTTCGGCCATGATTCGTTGTCTAACAGCGTTTGCGGTATCCGTTCGATGCCGCTCTTTGGATAAGGAAACTTCAATTCGTCATCGGCATACAGCCGACCGACTCAACCCTTCTTCGCTTCTTCGCGTTTCTTCGCGGCCTCTTCGGCCTCTTTGGCTTGCCGTTCCAGCTCCGCTTTGGCGGCCTTCACAGCTGCGTCAACGCCTTGCTTTTCGGAGTCGGGAACAAGGTCCATCGACGCATTCTGACTTTTCTGCAACGCACGAACGTAGGCGACAATCGCCCAGCGATCTTTCACTTTGATTTGCCCGGCGTAACCGGGCATCTTTCGGATCCCGTTGCTGATCGTCGAGTAAAGCTTGCCATCCGGATAGACCTCACCGTAGAGCGTCTCCTGGTGCATCGACGAAGGGGGAACCCAGGTGTCAAAGCCTTTGGACTGCGCCCGTTGGTTGACCAGCCCATTTCCGCGACCGTCCATCCCGTGGCATGTGCTGCAGTAGATGCTGAATTGCTGCTGACCGCGTTCGAGCAAGTAGCGATCGACCGTCAGTGGGTTCGTTTTGATCCACGGCGTCGAGTCCATCACGCTGGGCTTCGTCGTCTCGGCCGCGGCTTCGCCGGACTCGTCGCCAGCCTCCGCCGACTGCTCGTCCTCGATCGTGGCGGCTTCCGCGTCTTGAGCTTCCTGATCGTCCATCAAATAAGCTCGGACCAATCGCTCCACGCGGTTGGAATCGGTCATCGAGAGCGCTTCGACGTCGATCCCCGTCAGAACATCCAAGGACTCGGGAAGCTGCCCGCGGGCGACGGTGCCGGCCACATCAGGACGCATCGCGCGGTTGTCGGAGAACAAGCTGGTCGTCATCTGGGCGTCTTTCGCCGGCGAGAAATCCATGTCGAAGAAGACGTGGAAACGCGGCGACGAACTGTTGGTCACTCGCATCGTCAAGATGCACAGCAGGGGTACCAGTGAGGCCGCAACCGAGAGCCCCCAGATCAAATAGATCGGCTTGGGGACATCCTTCTTCGATTCATCATCAACAACCTCGTTGATATAGTCCGTTCCCATATCGCCGAACAATTTGCGAACACCTTCACTGTCGTATCGCTCGTCTTTGGCGTCGATGTAAAGGAAGAATCGATCATCAGTCGCACGATCGAATCGCGGGTCGGTGAAAAGGGGATTGCTGAACCTGGGCAGACCGTTGAGCGCCCACATTCCAAAGAACGCGCCGAATGAAGCGAGAAGAATCGTCAACTCGAAAGCAACCGGAATGAACGCCGGCAGCGAGATGTAAGGCTTGCCCGAGATGATGTACTTGTAATCGATGCTGTTCATCCAGATCTGCATCGCCAGCGCGATCAATGTGCCGCAGACACCGGCACCGAGCGCGATCCAAGGAAGAAGCGTCGGCTTGATACCGAGTGCTTTGTCGATCCCGTGGACGGGAAACGGGGTAAACGCATCGGTCTTGGTATAACCCGCATCCCGGATCCGTCGACACGCAGCGAGCAACGAGTCCACCGTGGTGAACTCGGCCATCATGCCGTGGACCGTCTTTTCAGTTTTCGTTTCCGACATAGTTTCCTGATCCATCGAAACAGATCGATAAGTACAAATGGATTGCGAGGATTAGTGCTGGTCCGACTGGGCGTGTGCCATGTGTTCCTGCTTGGCAAGCGTCGACTTGACTTCCGCCATGTTGATCACCGGCAAGGTGCGACAGAACAGCAGGAACAAAGTGAAAAACAGTCCGAAGGATCCGATCAGCATGCCCCAGTCGACCCAAGTCGGCGTGAAGTATGCCCAAGCACTCGGCAAATAATCACGTGAGAGGCTGGTGACCACAATCACGAACCGTTCGAACCACATGCCAATGTTCACGAAGATCGAGATAATGACGATGATCCAGGGCGTCGTTCGACACTTCTTGAACCAGAACAGTTGGGGGCTGATGACGTTACACGTGACCATCGTCCAGTAGGCCCACCAGTAGGGGCCAAACGCTCGGTTCAAGAACGCGAACTGCTCCGCACCGACCTGTCCGTACCAAGCGATGAAGAACTCTGTCCCGTACGCGAGTCCGACAATGGAACCGGTCGCCAAAATCACCTTGCACATGTTCTCCAGGTGCCGAATCGTGATCAGTTGCTCGAGATTGAGCATCTTTCGAGCCGGAATCATCAGCGTCAGCACCATTGCAAACCCGCTGAAGACGGCCCCGGCGACGAAGTAAGGCGGGAAGATCGTTGTATGCCAACCGGGCACCTGCGAGACCGCAAAGTCAAACGAAACGATCGTGTGTACCGAAAGTACCAGCGGTGCCGCGAACGCGGCCAGCAACGCGTAAGCCTTCTCGTAACGCATCCAGTGACGCGACGAACCGGTCCAACCGAGGGCCAAAATGCCGTAGGCCATTCGGCGCCACTTGTTCTTCGAGCGATCGCGGAATGTTGCCAAGTCGGGGACCATTCCCATGTACCAGAACAGCAACGAAACCGTTCCGTACGTTGAAACCGCGAACACGTCCCAAAGCAGCGGGCTACGGAACTGAGGCCACATCCAAAGATTCAAACTCGGATAAGGTGCCAACCAGAACGCCAGCCAAGCACGTCCGACGTGGATTCCGGGGAACGTGCCGGCACAGGCAACGGCGAAAATCGTCATCGCTTCGGCGGCCCGGTTGATACTGGTCCGCCATTCTTGTCGGAACAGAAACAAGATCGCACTAATCAGTGTTCCCGCGTGGCCGATCCCGACCCAAAACACGAAGTTGACAATCGGCCAACCCCAGAAAATGGGCGCCCGGTTTCCCCAAACACCGACACCGGTGTAGATGAGGTAGAGGATCAAGAGCCCCAGCATCTGAAGCAAAGCGAAGGAGACCAAGAAGCCTCCGACCCAGCCCTTGCTTGGCGGACGCTCTGCGACCTTGCAAACCGTTTCCGTGATGTCGTGATAGGTGGTATCACCAAGCACCAGCGGGGCGCGTTCGCCCGGGCGTTCGACGGTGTTGTCCAATCCGTTTGGAATGGCGAGCGACATGATCGAGTATGGCTTCAGTGGAGGAGAGTAAAAGTTCGTTCTTTAAGGCTCAGGCGAAAAATAGCGGATCAGTGATCCGCACCCGCCGTTGCTTCCTTGTCATGTGGTTCGTCGTGATGATCATCGCCTTCATGATCATCGTGCCCTTCTTCGTGATCCCCGTGGCCATGATGCGATTTGATCGTGGCGAGATCTTCGAGTTGCTGGACGGTCATCAGGCGTGGGTTCGGATTGCGAACGCGAGCGAGGTACTCGGTTCGCGGCTTGATGTTCAGCTGTTCCAAGATTCCATAGGCAAGTGGATCTTTTCGCTTCTTCGCGACCACGGAAGTCTCGTCGGCGATGTTTCCGAAGTCGATCGCGTTGGACGGACAAGCGGCTTGGCAAGCCGTCACGACGTCTCCGTCTTGGATCGGGCGGCCGCCATCCTTGCGAGCTTCGATCTTGGCCTTCTCGACCCGCTGCGTGCAGTAGGTGCACTTTTCCATCACCCCACGACCGCGGACGGTGACATCCGGATTCATCACCAAAGCTTGCAGTTTTCGATTGGCATTCTCGATCGCACCCGGGAACGACTTGGTGCCGTAACCGACGCCGACGTCTTCGTTGTAATTGAAGTAATTGAACCGTCGAACTTTCACCGGGCAGTTGTTGGCACAGTATCGGGTGCCGATGCAACGGTTGTAAGCCATCGCGTTGATGCCTTCGTTGGTGTGGACCGTCGCGGCGACGGGGCAGACCTGTTCACAGGGAGCCGTCTCGCAGTGCAAGCAGGCAACGGGCTGATGAACCATCTGGGCGTCATCTTCACCTCCCTGGAAATACCCGTCGATTCGCAACCAATGCATTTCGCGGCTGTTACGAACCTGTTCGGCACCCACGATTGGCACATTGTTTTCGCTTTGACACGCGATCACGCACGCGTTGCAGCCCGAACACTTTGACAGGTCGATCGCCATTCCCCACTGTGGAATGAAGTCTTGCTCCGGGTCTCGCTCGATCTCTTCGATCGGCTCGGACATCAGCGATCCGTATTCACCGACCTTGGGGACATGCGGTGCTTTGGGCTGTTCCTCGGCAAATGTTGGCACCTTCTTCAAAAGGTCGCGCGTGCCTTCGCGAATGAGCGTAAAGCTTCGTTTTTCGGTTTCTTTCTTTCCGATCTCATCGATCGCCCAGTGGTTCTGCGTTGCGGCGAACTCATACTCATTGAAGTTCGGACGTGCTTCGACTCCGTAAACCACCAGCATTTCATCCGACGTTCGCAGCGGTGAAACATCGATGCCGACCGCGTCGACGCCGGCGTTCGTCATCCCGCCGACCATTCCGGCACGCGTACGCCCATAACCGATCGATGTCACCACGACACCGGGGGCGATACTGGGGACTTCGAAGACGGGCAATTCGATCTTACTGCCGCCCTTGCGAAGCGTGACGTAAAGACCATGTTTTACACCGAGTGATCGAGCCGTCGAAGGGCTCATGATGGCACCGTTGCCCCAGGTCATTTTCGTGACCGTCTGGGGCAACTCCTGGAGCCAGCCATTGTTCGCGAACCGCCCGTCGTACAAACCATCGGCAGGCGTAAAGATGACTTCGAAATCATCTTGGTCGATGTCCTTGGGGGCCGTCGCCTGCGGGGCATCGGCGGTGAACTCGGGGGCGTCGCCAACCAGTTTCGGCTCGATGGCCCCTACCTTGAGATCATCGGAAAAACCTTCGTGCAACAGCTTGCGCCACTCGAGTTCCGTGAGTGTTCGGCCGGCGTAAGTTTCTGCGGTCTCGCGAACCAAAGCGAGCGGCTCGAATGCGTCCGCATCCATGACCAACGCGAGCACCTCGGCAACCGTCCGGCCACCCATCAAAGGCAGAATCTGCGGCTGGCAAACCCCGTAAAATCCGTGGGAACTGATGCTGTCGCTCCAAGACTCCAGCGGGTGGGCCAGCGGCAGCGACCAGTTACATAGCACCGCCGTTTCATCGTCGTACTCGCCGAGATAAAACGACTGTTCGACCTTGCCGATCGCGGTGGCGAGGTCGATGTCGCCGGGGGCCGAAAAGACCGGGTTGTCACCGAGAATGAACAGGTTCTCGATGTCGCCCCCATCGATTTTAGCGATCAAATCCGTGAGCGAAACAGACTCGAGATCGGCGTCAACGCAGGGAGTAAATTGCTGTGCTTTTCCGAGAGAGCCCAGCTTCGCGTTCATCGCGATTCCCGCAGAAACCAGCTCTTCACCGAGGCCCTCGCCGACTACCACGACGGCTTTTTCGCCCGCTTCGTATACGTCGTGAGCCAAGCAGTCCAGGAAGCGTTCCAGTCGTTCTGCTGCCGTGATATCTGGGTGATTGAATGCCAGTTCTTCACCGGTATGGTCATGCGTTTCACCACCCTTGAGTGCTTCGACTCGCCGACCCAATTCAGCCAGAAAAGCAGGCATTTGGCTGGGGCGAAGCGGCAGTCGCGTGTCGGCCATCGTGCCGGTCGTCGAGTAACCGCCCTCGACGACGTAGAGGCGACTCATTTTTTCGGCGTGAGGATCACGGGTCTTGGCGAACGTCGAGCTGGCGTGAATGGAACCAGAGTCGGAGCCCAGGAAATCGGCACCAATCGACAGCACGACTTCGACATCGCTCAGATCGAGCACCTGTTCGCACGCCTTGCCAAACAGCGTCTTGGTTGCTGATCGCATGATGCCGCCGTGAACACCATCAAATTGGGCGATCGTGGCGGCAGGAAGCGACTCTTTCAATTGCGAGAGCACTCGCACGGTCGTCGGCGAACTGGTCGGCGACATGAGGACGGCAAAGCCAACGCCATCTCGATTGCTCGACGCCTTCTTGAAGGCTGCCCGCCCGACCGAAAGGAAGTCATCCCACTGCGATTCTTGCTTGCGCTCTTCACCACGAAACAGTACCGGACCATCGTCGCCTCGCGAGCGATCCGGGTCGTAAAGCGACAGGATGGACGCTTGAACGTAGGGATTGGTTCCCGAGCCGGCCGGGTGAAACTTGTTCGGTTCGACGTGCTGCGGCCGACCATCGAAACAGCGGACGAGGAGGTGATGAACGTCGCCGGCGATTTCCACATTGGTCGCGCGTTCGTAAAACTCACCAGGAACCCGGCCTTCGGGACGAATCACAAACGGAGCGATGATCTCTTCCGGGTAGCGACAGCCGGCGACACCCGCCATCGCCAATGAGGCACCCATCAACTGCATCCAGCGACGTCGCGAGACGCCTTCGGGAAACTCCGACGCTGCCACCGGGAATTCTCGGTGCAGGTAATTCTCCTGAAACTCCTCGTTGCCCTGCAGCTCCGCAATACTCCGCCAGTAAGTCGGGGCCGGACGAGACGCGTCGGATGAATTCTGGGTCATGTCGTTGTGAGGGCTGTCAGCCGGAAGTTGTGATAAGTCTTGAGTGCAAAAGGTGCGGGAAAAACCCGCGATTCGGCGTCCGCTCGCCTATCGGTGGCAAACCGCACAATGCCGCTGCGGGTTGATGTGCTGTTCTTCTCGAACCATTTCCGCAAAGGCCGCCTGATCTTCGACGCCGTAGTTCTCCATCCAGAACTCCTCGGTCGGCTCCCAATCGAGCTTTGTCACGAACTCCATCGGCCGGAGGTGTTCGTTCGGGTTTTCGTGACACTCAATGCACCATGCCATGGAGAGTTGTTCGTGCTGATAGACGACTTCCATTTGGTCGATTCGGCCATGGCACGAGACGCAGCTGACACCTGAGTTCACGTGTGCGGCGTGGTTGAAATACACGTATTCGGGCAGGTTGTGGACGCGAATCCACTGCATGCTCTTCCCCGACTTCCAGCTCTCGTGAATCGGTTTCAGATTGACGCTGTCGGCGTGAACGGCAGCCAACGCCGACTGCCCCTGCTCGTTCTTGGGACTATGACAGTTGATGCAGGTCGCGGTCGGCGGCACTGCCGCGTGGGCCGCATCAAAAACGGTGTTGTGGCAATAACGGCAATCCAGCTTGAGCTGTCCCGCGTGTATCGCATGGCTAAACGGTACCGGCTGTTCCGGCTGGTAGCCGACGTTCAACGTAACGGGGTCCGTCACCAGTCCTCCCACAGCGGCGGCAAACAAGCCTCCACCGCCGAGAGCGGCACCAAGAACCAGCAGAAACGGATTCGTCCATCTGGGAAACAGAAATCGTTGCATAATCGGTTTGACCGCCGACAGCCCCGGTCATGGGTTTTGAATGATGTGCAGGGGAACATTTCCTCCAAGAGTATCGGCCCAGGGTGGTCGAATTGGCAAGGCCATCGCGGTCCCGAGCGACATTGTGCCGCGAGCAACATCCTTCACTTGTGGGGCGTTCGGTCGCAGCGGTCGCAAAACAGCGACAAAACCGCGCCTTAGCCCTGCCACCAGCGACCATCGCTGGTCACCGGCTCGGCGTCACACTGCATCGACTGCAAAGCTGAGGCAAGTTCACTAACCGCCCAATCAACGTCGTCGATCTCCAGTCGGTACTCGGGCCAGCCCCAACCACTCGGCCACATTTGGTGAGGCGCTGGCCAGCGAGACGGATCGGTGGTCTGATGGATGCGTACAAGCAATCTCGGTTGACCCCGAAAGCACTTGGGAAATTCAAGCTCGGATGACTGGCTCGCGATCGAGCGTTTCTCCCGAGAAGCGGGCTCGAATTCCGGAGCGATCCAGCCTCGGTCCGGCGGCGAATCCGCAGAAGCGTGACGAATTGCTATCCCCTGTTCCTGCAAACGCCCGCAGAGTTCCTGCCGGATCTCGCGGCTGCCCGTGACCAGGGCGAGCGAGGGTATGTCGTCGGCTAAGAAGGCCGAGAGCTCGCCTAGTGTCCAGCCGAAGCGAGGGTCACGAAATTCGGACGCCACATCGCACGCCGGCCGCAGGACAAACTGTCTCGCCGTGTACCTCGGGTGAGGCACCACCAGTCCGGTGGCGCCGCCCATCAAATTGCCGTGCAAGACCACATCCAGGTCGATTGACCGGGCGTCCCAACGCAATCGCCTTCGCCGGCCCAGCTTTTGTTCGGTTTGTTGCAGCAAGTCAAGGATGTCTCTGGCGGGCGCCGTCGTTTCGAATGCTCCGACGGCATTCAAGAACGGCTCTTGCCCGCCGGGGCCGCCGATCGGTGGTGTCTCGAAGAGTCGGCTTGTTCTTAAACCTGGTGGGAGAATCAACGATGGGTGGCTGGCAATTTCCCGCGCCGCTTCGGCGACCAATTCTCGGCGATCACCGAGATTGCTGCCAAAGCTGATCACGCATTGAGACACCGTTTGCGTGGTCGCTTGTTTTTGGCCCGGCAATGGACGCGGGACGGAGGCTTGGTGTGGAAAGGGGTTCAAAGTCATCGCGCACGGTCAGGGGCGGCTTGCGGGCGATTCCTCGATCGCCGGCGACGAAGTTTAACAGCGGAATGCAATCAGTGGCGAGTTGTTTCGCACGCGGTTATTCAGAAACGCGGCGAAGCATCAGCAATCGCATTTCCGCGACCGAGTCCTTGGCGATGCTGGTTGCTCTCAGCCGAAGCTTCGCGCGTCCGGGAGAAAGGTGGAGCTTCCCGAGGCTCATCGTACCCCACCGCTTCACATCGCCTTCCGCTCGTTCTTTGCGATCATTGGGGCTCCCGATGAAATCGCTTTCGACGGCTGTTTCAATTTTCGCGGTCGTTCTCGACTCACCGATGGAGAGTTCCACCGTTGATCCGAGTTGGTCTTCGTTGCACGCATAGTACATCTGTACTTCATAGTCGCCTTCGCTCAGGGCCTCGACGTCCCAGAGAATTTCGCTGGTGGTCTCGTTCCAGTTCAGAAAGTACGTGCAGTTTGGAAATCGGTTGCTGCGAGTGATGCCGCCGGTGCTGGACGCATCACGCGCCGGCAGTTGTGTCCACTCGGCGCTCGGGTGTGCGATCGGAAACGGTCGGTCTTCCTTTTGATCGGGCAGCGTATCCAGCCAACGCTCAAGCTGCTCACGCAAATGGCTTGCGATATCCGGTCGTCGTTTGGCGAGATCCGATTGCTCGCCGGGGTCTTTCTCAATGTCGTAAAGGCTGCCGTCGGAGTGCATGCGGTAGCGGGCGGTCCTGACCGTCGCACGATTTCGCCAAGCACTGAACAGCAGGCGGCCTGACGCAAGTGAATCGGCTGGTCTTCCCGTCAGTGCTGCTGCGTGCGAAATCCCGTCCAGTGGTTTCTCGCTGTCCGAGTCTGTTTTCGACAGCCCCGCCAAGTCGACCAGGGTCGGAAAGAGGTCCACAACGCCCCCAATATTGTCGACGAGGGTGCCCGGTCGGATTTGTTGCGGGTAACGGATCAGGCACGGCGAGCGCAAGCCGCCTTCGTTGGTCGAGCCCTTGCGGCCACGCATTCCGCCATTGAATCGCCAGCCATTGGGGCCGTTATCGTTGAAGTAAACGACGATCGTGTTTTCATCCAGTTGACGCTCCCTGAGATGCGTCAGCAGTCGCCCCATGTTGTCGTCAATGTTCTCGCACATCGCGAGCGCCGCCCGCGTGTGTTGATCATCTTGGCGGCGCGCGTTCTCGTTGCGTGGATCAGGCACGATCTCCTTGTCTTTAAAACGATCCCAGTACTTTTGCGGAACTTGCATCGGAGAATGGGGCGTGTTGATCGCCAAGTAAATGAAAAACGGATCGTCACCTGGCGTGTCCGCCTGTTGGTCGATGAAGTCCATCGCGTGATCGGTCAGGTCGTCCACCAGAAAGCCTTTGCCGCGGACAATTTCGCCGTTGTGTTCGAGCATCGGATCGAAGTAGTTGCCCCAGTGCCCGCTACAAAACCCGTAGAAGTCGTCAAAGCCGCGAGCATTGGGGTGGTAGGGCCACTGCATTCCGCTGTGCCACTTTCCGTAAGCGGCGGTTGCGTAACCCGCTGCCTTAAAACGCTGCGCGATCGTCTGTTCGTCCGCATTGATCCGTTCGCCGCCCGACGAAGTGCTGTAAACGCCCATGCGTCCGTGGTACCGTCCGGTCAGCAACTCCGCTCGCGTGGGTGAGCACACGGCGCAAACGTAAAAGTGTCGAATTTGAGCTCCCTCGCGAGCCATCGCATCCAAATTGGGTGTCGACAAATTCGGATTCCCGTGCAGGCTCAGGTCTCCCCAGCCCGCGTCGTCGGTCAAGACGACAATGACATTCGGCCGCGACGCAGCCCGTTCGGGGCTGGCACCCTTTGCCGCCGAGTGCGGTCGAGCGACACCGAGCAACGCCAAAACAACGGTGGCTAAAACAACCCGTCGGGGAACCGGGCTCCCAGACTGAGGGCGCGCAGTGATGGGGAAAGACGGGATCGGCATGGGATTTCGGTGGGCGAAGGGGAGGCAAGATGGGACCGGAGTATCGTCCAGCACGTTCGATCTTATCCAACCCCGGTCGCTCAAACCGGCTTTTGAGTCGTGTGAAGTCCGAATTCCGGCACTTTCCGCACGACCGTTGCAGATTGCTCATCCCTCGTGTTTTCTTCAAGCCGATTCGTTTGCCCCACCGTCAATCTGATCTACACTGCGGACCTGAATTGACAGCAACACGTTTTGACAACTGGTGACAAAGGCAACTCGCAGATGAACGATCCTCAGCGACACGAACCGGCGATCGATTCGCCGGCGGAATCCGCTGCAATGGAGAAGGGCTCTCCTTCGGTCGAAGCGCTGGGGCGACGATTCCGCCCGGCACGAGTCTTAATGGCTCTCCCTGCCTACAATGAACAAGAGGCGCTGCCCGAACTGCTCGAGCGGATCGGCGAAGCGTTTGCCGACAACGGCTTGCCGTACGAAGTGGTCATCGTCGACGACGGCAGCACGGACGATACGGCAAAAATTGTCTCGCAGATGTCGTTCCAAATGCCGATTCATTTGGTCCAGCATGAAGTCAACCAAGGCCTCGGGCCGACCATTCGAGATGCGTTGCGAGAGGCTGTCGATCGGGCGGGCGAACGCGACATCATTGTGACCATGGATGCGGACAACACCCATCCGCCGGGATTGATCGATCGCATGGTTCGAATGATCCACGAAGGCTGCGATGTGGTGATTGCGTCCCGGTTCGAAAGTGGGGGCTGCGCCGTGGGCGTACCTTTCGAGCGACACCTCTTATCGATCGGTGCTCGGTTCTTATTCACGTTGCTGTTTCCAACTCGCGGCGTGCGTGATTACACGTCTGGCTATCGCGCCTACCGTGCTTCGGTCATTCGCCAGGGCTTTGCCGACCACGGTCAAGAATTCGTTGGCGAGAAAGGGTTTTCTTGCATGGCCGACATCCTGCTCAAATTGCGCAAACAGAAAGCGCTCTTTGGTGAGGCTCCGCTTCGTTTGCGATACGACCGTAAGGGCGGCGCCAGCAAGATGCAGGTCTTCAAGACGATTTGGCTTACATTGAAACTGCTTGGACGTCACCGCGTCGGAGGAAAATAGCGTGGCACTGGACTCCGCAAGTACCGCTCGCCCCGAACCTGCCAGCTGGTTAGTCGTCGGCGGCGGCGTTATGGGACTGAAGGTTGCCGAAGAGCTGCTCGCGAAAGGGCAGCGAGTGACGATTGCCGAAGCCGCGCCCGATTTCGGCGGATTGACCGGTGCGTGGGAGTTGGGGGGCGTCACATGGGACCGTTTCTATCACGTCACGTTGCTCAGCGATTCGGTCCTTCGTGAACAGCTCCGGCGGCTCGATCTCGAGCAAGAAATCGAGTGGGTCGAAACAAAAACGGGCTTCTTTGCCGGCGGCAAGCTCTACTCGATGAGCAACACGATGGAGTTCCTTCGGTTTCCGCCGCTCGGTCTGTTCGAGCGATTGCGACTGGGCGGCACCATCTTTTTGGCGAGCAAGATTCGTGACTTCCGTGCGATGGAAAAGCAATCCGTCGAACGCTGGCTGCGTCGCTGGAGTGGCAAAGGAGCGTTTGAAAAAGTCTGGTTGCCGCTGCTCAAAGCAAAGCTGGGCGAGGCTTATCAACAAACCTCCGCGGCATTCATCTGGGCGCACACCCAGCGGATGTACAAGGCCCGCCGCAGCGGCGCGAAGAAGGAAATGTTCGGTTATGTGCCAGGCGGGTACGCACGTATCCTGGACGTTTGGCTGGATTCCCTGCGTGCACGCGGCGTGACGTTGTTGCCCGGACACCCGGTGCAGGAAGTCCGCCATGAAGACGGCGTCGGGCTTCACGTGAACTTTGGTGACGGCCGGGAAGCGGTTTACGAAAACGTCGTCTCGACGATTGCATCACCGCTGATTGCAAAGCAGTGCAAGCAGCTGAAGTCGGAAGAGAAATCCAAGCTCGAGGCCATCCGCTACCTCGGTGTCGTTTGTGCTTCGATGCTGCTGAAGAAGCCGATCAGTCCTTACTATGTCACGAACATCACCGACACGTGGGTGCCACTGACGGGCATCATTGAGATGTCCACGATCGTCGACTCGGAGTCTCAGCTGGGTGGCAACCATTTGGTGTATCTACCCAAGTACATGATCGATGATCACGAAGACTTGAACGAGTCGGATGAGGACTATCGAGAACGGTGCTTGGCGACGCTCGAAAAAATGTACGACCACTTCCGAAGAGAGGACGTGCTGGATTTCAAAGTCGCGCGGGCAAAGTACGTCGCGGCGCTTTCCACGGTCGACTACAGCACCCGTCTGCCACCGGTCGTGACCAGTGTTCCAGGTTTCTACGCGTTGAACTCGGCGCACATTTTGGAAGGGAATCTGAACGTCAACGAAACGTTACAGCTCGGCGAAACGAAATTCGGCGAAGAGGTCTGGCCGGACTTTCGCAGCCGTCAAGCGAGCGATCAAACGCCTTTGTCATCGAACGAACCTGTGCTATCCGCTTAGTTCTCCGGCGATCTTCGGCACCGGGCTTCGGTCGAACTTTCGAGCCGCGTAAGAAAGCCACTCGTCATTCGGAATGAGGGCTCATGCACCGCAAGAAAGTGTATGCCAGAGAGGCCTTGCGAGAAGAAAAGAGAGCGGCTGATGGGATTCGAACCCACGACAATCACGTTGGCAACGTGATGCTCTGCCAACTGAGCTACAGCCGCGTTCGCTTGAGCGAGCAGGAGATTATCGGTCGGGAAAGAGGATCGGCAAGCCCCCACGAGTAACTTAAATCGAAAAACCGGAATTGAGCCGTTCGACGTTGCTGGCGTCGCTCCGGAACCGGATTTTCGTGGATTTCAGAACCGAGGACGAATCAGACAGCCTTGCCGATTTTGGCAAACTCACGGTAAATTGCGGGCTTGGCCGAAACAAACTCCGTCTCCATTCCGCCCCAACTGACAATCAGGGTCGAGAATGGTTTTGTTGGGCGGCAAGTTCCCCTTCCACCCGATTTCCATGAAAGGATCGTCACAGGATGTCCACATCCCTCGAAAACGTCGAAAACGATACCGAAAAACCGCCGCTGCAACTGGACGTTAAAGTCAGTTCGCCGGAAGCCTGTGTACGAGAAGTCGTTGTATCGATCCAGGCTCCCGAAGTGCAACGCTATCTGAAGGAAGAGTTCGACAAGGTCGTTCCCGAAGCAAAGATTCCTGGCTTCCGCAACGGTCGTGCTCCACGCAAGCTGGTCGAAAAACAGTTTCGCGAGAGCGTCGCCGATCGCGTGAAAGGACAACTCCTGATGGAGAGCCTCTCGCAGGTCACCGAACAGGAAGACTTCTCGGCCATCGGCGAACCCGACTTCGACTACAACTCGATTCCCGAACCCGGCGAAGGTCCGTTCACCTACCAATTCACGATCGAAGTCCGACCGGAATTCGAGACGCCGAACTGGAAGGGGCTTGCGCTCACCAAGCCGGTCGAAACCGTTGACGATGGCGCCGTCGACAAGGCCCTCGAACGCGTGATGCGTGATCGAGCGACTTACGAAGCCACCGATGAACCGGCCGAACTCGGTGATCGCTTGGTGGTCACGCTGAAGTTCCGCGAAGGCGACGAATCGCTTTCAACGATCGAGGAAGAAGCGATCACGCTGGCGAAATCACTTTCGTTCACCGATGGCCTGTGCGAATCGTTCGGTGATGCTGTCGCCGGTAAGAAGGAAGGCGACACCGCAACGGTTGACGTCAAGCTGGGCGCGGAAGTCGAGAACGCGGATGATCGCAAGGTCACCGTAGACGTCGAAATCGTGGAAGTGATGAAACTGGAGTCGATCGAGATCACGCCTTCGGTGCTTGAAGAACTTGGCGATTTCGAATCCGAGGACGAGCTTCGGGGATTCATCGCAGACTCGTTGAAGAAACAAGCCGACTATCGCACGCAGCAAGCCCTTCGCGAAAGCGTCGTCGGTCAACTCTCCGACGCCGTGAACTTCGATCTGCCCGGTGAGCTGGTCAAGCGACAAACGCAACGCGAACTGCAGCGGCGAGTCATGGAACTGCGACGCAGCGGATTCGACGACACGCAGATCCAGTCGTTCGTCAACGCGATTCGTCAAAACGCTCGCTCCACCACCGAAGCCTCGCTCAAGGAGCACTTCGTGTTGGAGCAAATCGCCGAAGACGAGACCATCGATGCGTCTCCGGAAGATTACGAGAAGGAGTTGGAGCTGATCGCCGAACAGTCCGGTCAAAGCATCCGAGCGGTGCGAGCTCAGTTCGATAAATCCGGCCAAATGGACGCACTTCGAAACCAAATCGTTGAGCGGAAGGTCATCGAACTGATCACCGAAAACGCGAAGGTGACCGAGGAAGAGGTCAGCCAAGACGCTCAAGAAGATGGTGCCGAGAGTTTTCCGATCTCGCAGAGTATCCTAGGCACCAAGGATGAATCAGCGATTCCGGAAGCGAAGTACGAGGACAACGCCCCGGCTTCGACCGATTCGGAAAAAGATAAGGACTGATTCTCTCCTCGTCGATAGCCGCAACCTTTCGGAGCACCACCTAAGCCGATGGCCTTTTTATCAACCAGCAGCGGGAACAGCGCTTTCCGGCCGGGCGTTGATGCGGCGGCCAAAGCGATCAGCAGCGGCGCCGAACGGTTCGAGCTAAATCGCGAGGAAATGTCCATTGGACGACATCCCGACTGCGATATTGTCGTGGATGTCGGGGCCGTTAGCCGGTTCCATGCCAAAGTCACCTGTCAGGACGATCAATTTTTTGTTGCCGATCTCGGCAGCCGAAACGGGACGTTCCTGAACGGGCAGATGTTGGCCGAAAAAACGTCCCTCCGTGAAGGCGATCGGATTCGCATCAGCGACATCGAGTTGGTTTTCCACACCACCGAGACGCCCGAGTTCGCTTCCAGTCACACCTCGGAGGTCTCGTTCAGCGGCTCCAGCTTCGGCATCGTCATGGTCGACGAAGAGCCGGAGTCCAGCCGTGTGGTTGCCCCACAAGTGGAATTCGATCATTCCGGTGAAGGGCTCAAGCTACGCGCAACGCCGGAGGCCAAGCTCCAGGCGCTCCTGCAAATCAATCGCCATCTCGGCAACTCGATCGCCCTCGACGAAGTCTTGCCAAAGGTCCTCGACGGACTGTTCTCGGTTTTTCCGTCCGCGGACCGCGGGTTCATCGTCATGAAAACCGACGATGGAAGTTTACAAACTCGCTGGGTCAAAACCAGAAAGACTCGTGATGAGACCGAGACGGTCCGCATCAGCCGAACGATCATCAACCGCGTGATTTCATCCGGTGAAGCCATCCTCTCGTTCGATGCGACCGAAGACAGCCGATTCGATAGTGCCGAGTCGATCGCCGACTTTTCCATCAAGAGCATGATCTGTGCTCCGCTGGGAGATGGCGAAGACACCATCTACGGCGCGATCCAAATCGACTCGACCCAGGGGCGCGGTCAGTTTGTCGAAGAGGACATTGACCTGCTGATTGGCGTCGCTTCGCAGGCTGGAATCCTGATCAACAATGCGCGAATGCACGAGCAGGCGCTCAAACAACGGGAAGTCGAACAAGACCTCAAACTTGCCACCGATGTTCAAAAGGCTTTCCTGCCCCAAGCGCCGTTGCGACTGCCCGGCTACGAAGTCGATAGTTTCTATCAGGCCGCCAACCACATCGGTGGCGACTACTTCGATTACATCCAGTTCGCCGATGGACGTGTCGGTATTGTCGTTGCAGACGTCGTCGGACATGGTGTGGCGGCCGCCATGTTTATGGCCAAACTGAGCGCCGAAACACGCTACTGCTTGGCCGGTGAACCAAACGTCGCCCGTGCCGTCGAACGTTTGAACGATCGCATGAGCGCGTTGGAAGTCGAACGTTTCATTACGTTTCTTCTGGTGGTCATCGACCCCAAGAATGAACAAGCAACCATCGTGAACGCCGGACACATGCCGCCGATCATGAAGCGAAACGGGCACGAGATTTTGGAACCCGGTGCCGAGGAGTCTGGCTTGCCAATCGCGATCGATACCGGAATGGATTACGAAGCCGTCTCGTGCGAGTTTTGTGAAGGCGATTTGATGCTGCTCTACACCGATGGCATCAACGAAGCCATGGACGAAGACGACAACGAGTTTGGAATCGATACCATTCGGCAGTTGGCCGAAGATTCCGCCAATGATTCGATCAAGGATCGCGTTGTCGAAGCCGTCCTAAAGCACGTCGGCGATGCACCCCCATTCGACGACATGTGCTTGGTCGTGATCCGGCGAACCAGTCCTCCGGTGGTGGAGGACTATCTTTCAGGTCGAGCCGCGGAAACGCTGGACGAGAACCCGCCGCTGAGTTAGCAGCCCGGTCAAGCCAACAGGCCCGCTAAGGGCGTTCAATCGTAATCGCCATGATGATTGGTGCACTGCGGTCCGGCCCCTTGATCAGCTCAACCGATTCCACCGCCGCTGCACGTTCGGGCTGGATTTCGAGGTATCGCACTTGCTGGTCACCCAGCGCGAATGCGAATTCGCTTTTCGGCACATCCACGCGACGGATGTAGTCTGCGATGTGAACCCCGTTGAGTAATTCATGGTCCTCCGTTTCACCATCTTTGTACCGAAACCGAACGATCATCGAGACCGTTTCGCTGCGATCATACGGGTAATTCCATCCGCCAACCCCACCCAACATGTGAATCGCCTTGACCGGTGTTCCCAAGGGCAAGGAGACCTGTTTCGGCATTCTCGGGGGCAGGGATCCGTTGGGTCCGTTCAACAGGATCACGTTGGGAACGCTTTTCCCTTCCGGGTCGGTCAGCACGAAGGGAACATCATTGAATACCTTGGGTTCCCATTCGTCGAAAATCATGCGGTCAGGGCCATTGTCGCCGTTTCCAAACATTCCCTTGGTGCTCACCGCGGTTGCCACACTGTCAATCGGATAGGGAATGAACGGGCCGGTGTCGGTCAGGAATTCCAGCAGGTCGGTCAACTCCTCCTCGGTCAGTTGCTTTTCAAACCCCTCCGGCATGACGCTCTTGCGTGAAACCACCAATCGGTCGATGTCCTCTCGCAAGATGTCGGTCGACTTCGCCTGGGCATCGACAATCGTGACGCTGGTTTTGGATTCGCCAGCCAACATGCCGTTGATGACCATGCCGTCGAGGGTCAGGATGTTGTACATCCGATAGTTCCCTTCCACGCTTCGTGAAGGGTCGATGATGTGCGTCAACAACTCTTCTTTCGGGTGGACCGCCATCCCGGTCAGGTTCGGCCCGACCTTTTGACCGAGGTCTCCGTATTGGTGGCAGTTCGCACACACCTTCTTGTAAACCACTCGGCCGGCTTTGGCATCTCCGGAGAGCTTGGTGATCGGCATCAACTCTTGTAAGACCCGGTCACGATCAGCATCCGGCAGACCTCCGCCCATCGCAAGGACTTCTTCCGCACGAGCCCGAAGACGCTCTTGTGGCAGACTGCGAAGAGCTTGTTTTTGCTCGAGCGATAGTTCATCGAGGTCGAATTCTCGTGCGGCCGCTGCCTCCATCATCGAGCCAGCCCAGGCCGGTTTGCTGAGCAACACGTCAATGGCAGTCGTCTTGATCGAAGGCGATAAGTTCGATAACGCTTCCAAGATTGCTTCGCCACCCTCCTTCGCTTGGCTACGTCGCACCGACTGAATCAGACCGCGTGCAAGTTCCGGCGAGACTTGGGGTGTGATCGCCTCAAAGACGATGGCCACCGCGTCCTCGCTGTTCGCTTGGAAACCGATCAGATCATTTGCCGCCGCAATGCGAAGGCTCTCATCGGTGTCTTCGTCAAACAATGTGTCTTCGATTTGTTCAATGACCGCTTCGGCCTGCGACTCCAACGCGGTACTTCCGACTCGCGATGCAAGACGCATCAGTTTGACTTGGGTATCCGCCTTCACCTGGTCGAAGACCGAGGCCAGCGACACGTCCAGTGCCTGACCCTCAAGGCGGATGTCTCCTGGCAGTCCCAACACCATTCCGTCAAGGATTGCCGTCGCAAGATTTGACGGAGCATCCGCGAGTGAATCGACCACGCTGGCAATTGATTTCGCATCCGGATTCCCGCGGCCGACGTGCTGGGCAACTCGCGTCGCAATTTCGAGCATCACGGGTTTACCGCCATGTTCGGCGATCGATGCTGCCTTCAAGAACGGCACCGCATGGGTCGCGGCAGCGGCGGTCAGGGCATCGATGAGGACTTGATCGTTGGCGGTCTCGATCAACTCAACGATCATCTCCCCGGCTTCGGGCGACGTTGGCATGTCGGCCAGCGTCAGGAGTGCCTGCAGTCGGACTTGGGGGTCCGAGTCGGCCAGCAGTTCACGATGCTCCATCAACAGCGCCAATCCGGCAGCATTGTGGGGTAGCACGGCGATCGCGTTCCGGCGGACTCCGGCCGATGAGTGCTTGAGTCCGTGCGAGAGGGTCGCCGAATCGATCTCGGTGATGGCTGCCAAGGTGTGGAGCGCATGAATGGCTCCCACGTTCAATCCAGTTGAATCCCGAGACTCGTCGGCAACGAGTCCTTGCAGTTGTTTGATGACCACAGGATCGTTCTGGGCGGCTTTCTCGACGAGCATCCGTTGGGCCTGCAGCCTCCATTGCATTGAAGGATGCTTCAGCGTGCTGACCAACTGTTTCGCGTCAGCATTTGCGAGACTTGTGAACGGGTGCAGCCTCTCTCGATCCTCCGGAACGATGCGATAAATGCGGCCATGGCGTTTATCTCGCAGGTCACTCTTGTAGGCGGCTCCCTTGCCGGTCTCGAAACCGTTGGGCGTTGGGTTGTGCTGGACAATGTAGTTGTACCAATCGATGACCCACACTGCTCCGTCGGGTCCGACTTCGGCCATGATCGGCGCACTCCATTCGTCGTCACCGGCGAGCAGATTGAGCGGACTATCGGATTGGTAATCGGCACCGTCGCGGTGCAAGACAAACGTTCCAATCAAGTGTCCGGTCGGGCCACAAACAAACGCGGTCCTGTTCCACCATTGCTGTGGAAACGCGCGAGCGGTGTACAGTGCGTGACCGGCCGCGGCGGTGTACCCGCCGTGGTGATCGACTTGGCGCACCTTCTCCGTTACCGGATCAAATTCGTGCGTATCGGCAATGGTGTGAAGCGTCCTCGGGGCCCAGCCGCGAACACGTTCGTAGTAACGATTCGGAATCGTCATGAACATGCTTGGGTTGTGATTCGCGGTGGAGCCGAAAATGAGGCCTTCCTCGCTGATTCCCAATCCCCATGTGTTGTTGTCACTGGACCGAATGAACTCCAGGTCGGTGACTTCGACGGGACCATCTTTGGAGAGCTTGAATCGCCAGAACCCTTGTCGGAAAGACTGTGATTGCTTTCCATCGAACTCGGGGCGACTATTGTTGTAGCCCTGCATGGCCCAAATCCAATTGTCCAAGCCGTAACGAAAGTTGCTAACGCCGCCGTGCGTATCACCAAGGCTCCACCCAGTGATGAGTGTCTTGGTTTCATCTGCCACATCGTCACCGTCGACGTCCTTCAAGAAGAGCGTCTCGGTGCCGTTCTGGACGACCGCTCCGCCGCGCACGATCACGATCGCGGTCGGGATGCTCAGGCCCTCGGCAAAGATCGTGAACTTGTCTGCGACCAAGTCTCCGTCCGTGTCTTCGCAGATCCGAATTCGATCTCGGTCTTTTCCCAGTTCATTGGGATAGTCCAACGTCTCGCAGATCCAAAGTCGTCCGCGCTCATCCCAGGTCATCGCGATCGGCTTGCTTGCGAAGTCCCTTTCGTCCGCGTATCGTTCCACCTCTAAGC
>JBCBOO010000149.1:0-15712 GCA_039821235.1 Planctomycetota bacterium | reverse complement strand
CTGCAATAGGCGGCGGCTTCCGAACCAGGCACTGGTACCGTGCGTAGCACTCCGAATCCGGTCATGCGATCGGTTTTTACGCCGTTATTCTGCATCGTCGCTCGTCACGCCCATTGCCCCGTTCGCTTTCATGGCTCCAGCTTCCGTGCCTGCTGCTTCACTACCCGCGGTTTCACTACCTGTGGTCCCCGACACACTCGTCGATTCAGTTTCGACACCGATGCTGATGGGCCCCATGCTCTTGGGACAGATCGGGGAATGGTTTCCCGTTTACATTGCGCCGATTTATGCAATCGCGCTGGGCCTAGCCGTCGGTGCGATCGCCGCTGCGATCCTCTTCGCCGCCTGCGCGTTACTGTCCTTCCTTCCGCCGCTCGGCAAGCTACCGGATTCGCCGACGCGAGGGATCGTCGCCTCTTTAATCGTGGGTGCCGTGATCGCTGGAGGACTCTGCTATCAGTACGCCGGTCAAGGCGAGAGCTACCAACAAACGCTGCTGCTGCCACTGATCCTGATCGGACTGGTGATGGGCTTTGCGATCATTTACGGAATGTGGCATCGCACGCGACGTGAATGGGGTGAGATCCTTTCGGAAGGCATGGTTCCGTATGTTCTGGGCATCCTTGGAATCGTAACCGTGCTCGGGCTTGTCGGATCGTACTTCGTCACCGACCGAATGGAGTACGTTGCAGCTTTGCAAGAAGTCGACTTACTCGGCGAATCCACTCGAGTGGAAATCCTGACGGTACCTGGTGCAGACCCTTCGGTCGCTCCCGACGAGGCAACGTTCCATCCACAAACGATTGATTACGACCTGACAAGTCTTTCAGAGCTGACGATCGAGTCCGACAAAACTGTTTTGCTGGCCGATGGAGCGAACATTACGGAGTTCGCTCGCAACCCCAAACGAATCGATGCGCGAGAACAACTCACGTTTCGCTACGAAGATCGCGACGTGCCGCCACTGCCGGTCGATTCAACGAAGTTCCACATTCAAAACCGTGAGCTTGATCCGGCGACCGTCAAGATCACGTTCGTGAGCATCCCGCGTATTCCAGAGATGGCCCAAGCGGTCGGATTGGGTGCGATTCTGTTCTTCTTCATCAGCTCGGTCGTCGCCTTCCGTCAGGCCGCACCACGCGTTTGGGCCTTGGCACTGTCGACGGCCAAGAACGAGATGGCACAAACGCTTTATCTGATCCTGCTCGCACTTGGTGTGGTCGGGGTGATCATCTTTTCGATCTACCCGTTCAACACCCTTGGCGACGACATTCGCATGTTCAAGGACAGCAGTGTCACGCTGATCATGGTGCTGGCAATGATCCAGGCCGTCTGGAGCAGTGGTACCTCGGTCAGCGAAGAGATTGAGGGACGAACCGCGCTGACGGTCTTGAGCAAACCGGTTTCGCGTCGTTCATTCTTGCTTGGCAAGTTCGCCGGCATCGTGATGAGCGTCGCGGTCATGTTCATGATCATCGGTGCCTTTCTCGTCCTGTTGATGTCGTACAAACCTCACTACGACGCTCGCGAGACATCGAAAGCGATGCCGATCTGGCAGAACGGATTCGAGGAAATCCTTTCGACCGTTCCTGTACTCGGGTTGTATTTCATGCAAACAATGGTGATTGCGGCGATTGCAGTCGCCCTCGCCACACGGCTGCCGCTTTTGGCGAACTTGATCCTCTGTTTCGTCATCTATGTGATTGGCAACCTGACGCAGCCTCTGGTGGCATCGACCCAGGGGGAGAATCCGCTCGTCGGGTTCTTTGGAAACCTGATCGCCGTGGTGGTCCCCAACCTGAACATATTTAACGTGCAAAGCGCGATGGATGCTGGCAGTCAGGTGCCCTGGATCTACTTGGCGGGAGCTTTCAATTATCTTCTCTGTTTCGCGGTCGCAATTTGGATGTTAGCGATGTTACTGTTCGAGGATCGTGACCTGGCGTAACGGTTTGTCAATCAAGAGCCGACTCTCCGGACGCGCCGGTCCAATGTGATGGACTGCCGACGACTACTTTGATTCCACTTGCCGGGGAGCGGTTGCATTGACTCGAATCGGAACACTAGCGGCTGCTCGAGCCGAACCGGAAGCGAAAGACGGTTGGGTCGCGTCGATCATTTGGGCGGCGATTGCAGGACTCTTTGTCCCCGTCCTGATCCTGATCGTCGGCGTGATTTCGCTGCTGCTGGAACAACGGCAGTTCGATGAATCTTCAGCCAACTTGGGTGCGAACTTGCAGCTCCCGCTGCCCAGCTCGTTCGTGCAGCAGGCACCGCTCAATCAGCTGATCGAACTCACCGCTCTCGCGTTCATCACCGCGCTGCTCTTCTGCTTTGCGGTTTGGCGTCACCGTCGCCGCGCCGACCTTCGCTCGTCCGCGATCACAAAGGCGTTGCACGTGAAGGTACTCAAGCAAAGTGTCCGCCGAGCGGAACTGGAGGGCGCCGCGGCACAGACGATTAACGCACAGCGTTTGATTGGAAAACAACTGCCCGCGCTACAGGGCGGTCTGTCGCTTTGGTACCGCTCGATGCCACGCAGCCTACTCTTGCTTGCGGGTTGCGTCGCTGTCTCTTTGCTCGTGCATGTTTGGCTGGCCATCGTTGCCGTGGTCAGCGGGATCCTGGTTTGGCGACTCTACGTTCAGATCCGTGGCGGTGACGACGAGGAATCCGGAAAGTGGGAACTGCCTCAAATGCGAGCCCAAATGGCTTCCCTCGTCGGCCGCGCGCCGAAGATGGCTCGCTTGCAAGCACAAGGCATTGCCGAAGAATCGTTTCGACACGATTTGGATCAGTTGTATTCAAAACTCGGACAGCAAGACGAAAGGCGAAGTCTGGTGTGGCCCTTGTTGTTTCTTGCGGCCACCGCAGCGACGGCGGTCATGATCATCGGCTTGGGACTCAACCTGCTGCAAAGTGATGTGGGACTGAGTCTTTCATCGGGCGTGGTCCTGGGTCTCTCGTTGGCCGGCTCCATTTCGGCCGCCTCGAGACTGGTCAGCCTGGCTCGAAGCTTGAAAACCAAGTCCGGCCCGGCATGCGATTCCATCTACGGCTATTTACGTCGCAGCGAAGAATCGACGCCATCCGAACAACGTGTTGGACTGGCCGGATTGCGCGACGGCGTGGAGTTCCGCGATGTCTCGCTGATTGATTCGCACGGTCAACCGATCCTCAATCACATCACGACCGAGTTCACCCCACGTACGGTGGTCGCACTGCTCGGAACCGACTCCGTGACTTCGCAAGCGATGGTCGAATTGCTGATGGGGTTCGGTCGTCCGAAAAGTGGCGAAGTACGCATCGATGGACTGAAACTGCTGGACGTGCACCCGATGTCACTGGCAAAGAACGTCATGTGGATCGAACCCTCGGGGCCGCTGTGGGATGGAACCGTGGAGGAGAACTTGGCCGCGGGTGATCCCGGAATCGGCAATGCCGACATCGTCGAGGCCCTTCGCGAAGTCGATGTGTATGAACAGATCCAGCGTTTGCCGGAAGGCCTGACGACCTATACATCGACCGAGGGAACCTCGATGCTGTCAACGGAGGCAACGTACGGAATCGGTCTGGCGCGAGCGTTGCTGCATCGACCTCCAATTCTGTTGGTCGGCGAGCCACCCGCACCGAATGCCCAGTTCGAAGACGACCCCTGCCTACGTGCCATCAAGAAACTCGCGAATCAGGGAACACTGGTCGTGATGTTGCCACGAAGGCTTCAAACGCTTCGTTCCGCCGATCGCGTGATTCTGTTCAACGGCCCGAACCTGGCAGGTGAAGGCAAGCACGCGGAGTTACTGTCCGACAGCGACCTCTACCGACACCTCAACTACTTGCTGTTCAATCCATACCGCCCCGGTCGTTAGTGCTTTGCCAACTCTCTAAGGGACGATTCATGCTTTTGAGCCGACTTTACCATGGCGGAAACGAATCCTTATCGGCCTCCGCCACCGGAGGGTGAACCAGACGAACCCGAGACCTCCTCGACAGAGGGTACACCGGAGCAGCCGAAACCACTGCGAGTGTTTTATGCGGCATGGACAGTTGTGGTCGCACTCAACTGCATCATGCCGTTTCTCTTTGCCACCTCCACAGTGAATCGTTCTGGCTTTTTGGGTATCGGACTCGGAATCTTGACGTTCGTCATCGCTGGAGCCTGGGTCGGGACGCTTGGCCCAAATCTCCGGAAAGGGATGGTGTCGGGCGGATTGATCGTAGCTTTGACGCAGTTCATGCCGATCGCACAGCTGCTGGCGGGGATCTGCGCGATCGAAGTGATCCGTTTCCTGGGACTGGAGGCGGAGGTGACCGGCGCTCCATTCCCGATCATGGGCCCCGTGGGCGCGTATCTCTGCACGATACTGACGGGCGGAGCTCTGATCGTGCTCACCAGCATCTTTGGCGGGATCTTTGTGATGTTCGCAAGACTTTGGGCTGTTCACAGAGGAGAGGGAACAGACACGAGTGGCTCAATCGTAGGGCAACGGAGGAGCGGGTGAGACATCAAGTCCCACCTTGGCCTCCTCCGGGATCTCCATCACGCGATGTTCTCGCAAGTTGACAAACACCCACCGCGTTTCGACTTTGGCCAGCAGCGTTTTGTCAGCCGGGCGGCAGATCAAGTATTTCCGGCGGGACGCAAACCGCTGCATGTCGTGCACCCAGGTTCGCACGACGATTTCGTCCCCGGCCAGCGCCGCGGCTCGGTATTGCACTGAATGTTCGCGAACGACCCATCCCAAACCGCGCTGAAGAGCTGCTTTCGTGTCCCATCCCACCGCCTTCACGTGGCGGCCGGCGGCCCAAAGCGTCCATTGCAAATAACGAAGATTATGAACGTGCTGCTGGGCATCAATTTCGTCCTCCGCCACCGTGTGCGTGAGGTCAAAGAACCGAATTTCGGGTGCGGTGGTCTGCATGAATCCTTCGCGGTTGGGAAAGCAGGGCGTTGTCGATTGGCTCGCGAGCAGCGGTGCAAAATCCGGTTGATCGTTTTTCCGGTCCCAGCGAACTTTGCCAAAGCGTATAATCCTGCCTAGCGACTCCCCTGTCCGAGAACGAGGCCCGATCATGAAAACGACTGCCATTGCGATTGCACACCCCACGACCGGCGACACCGAACGTTACTGGTGGTGGGCCTTGATCAGTATGATCGGATTGAGCATTCTCAGTCTCGGTTGCACGCCCGCTGAGGCCAACCCCACCCAACCACCCACCAACGGAACCAGGACCGTGTCAAGAATCGAGCCGGCTGCGGATGACGCAGACTCCAGCACCCCCGCCGAGGCAAAAGAAGCAACGGCCACCTTCGCCGGCGGCTGCTTTTGGTGCACCGAAGCCGTTTTCGAGCGGATGGAAGGTGTGAAGGATGTGATCAGCGGCTACATCGGAGGCACCGTTCCCAACCCGACTTACGAACAAGTTTGCTCGAAGAAAACCGGCCACGCCGAAGCCGTCGAGATCGTGTTCGATCCGACTAAAACGAGCTACGAGGAATTGCTCGAAGTCTTCTTCAAGACCCACGACCCGACCACCCTTAACCGTCAGGGCGCCGACGAAGGACCTCAATACCGTAGCAGCGTTTTCTATCACGACGAAGAGCAGAAGAAAGCAGCTGCGAAGTACATCGAGAAACTGAACGACTCGGGCGAATACAAACGAAAGATCGTCACCTTGCTCGAAGAAGCAACGACGTTCTATCCCGCCGAAGTTTACCACCAGGATTTCTTCCGCAAGAATCCCACTCACGGTTATTGCCGCGCCGTGGTGGTCGACAAGCTCCGCAAGTTCAATCGGAACTTTGGCGATAAGATCAAGAAGGATTAGTGCGAGACCGGCCGGCGCTTCCGAGTGAAGCGGCTACGCACAAGCCGGCTGCATTTAAATCGTAAACCGAAGCGTGAGCGGGCGGACCTTCTCTATCGCTTGCTGACGCTGCGGGTTACTAAATCAACAGTCCGTGAGGGTTCGGGTTGTGAAAACAAACGACGGTCCCAACGCGATCACCGAAGGTAATGCCGTGAAGGTCCTGATTCCCGCTGTCCTCGCTTTCGGGCTACTGGCGTGCGAGACGGCGAGCGCTCAAACGGTTGTCCAACTCCCGTCCTTTCGTTCATTTTCTTACTCCGGCAGTGTGCTGGTGCCCGATCGTGGGGCAACGTACCTGGGGGGCGTTCGACGCTCGGCTTCGTCACAAACCCGTCGCAATGGCTTTGGTCGCGGATTCGGTTTTGGCCAGTCCGCCGGCGGAGCGACCGCTCACGTCACCATCATCGACAATAAAGCAATCGATGCTCACATCCGGGGATTGTCTTCCCTGGGCGTCAGCCCGTCGTCGCGGATCATGCCCAAGGTGGATCCCGACGCGGAGGGAAAAGCATTGGTTCGCTTCGCCAGAAAGCAGTACCAGTTGGGTCGTAACGCTTCCAGTCAGGAAGCCTATCGCTTGGCGATCCAAACGCTTTCACCCCACCTGAGCGAACTCGCCAAGCGGGAGTATCAACGTGTATTTCCCGTAAAACGTCGCTAATGCGTCCATCACGATTTTATGAAACGGGGTCAGACCCCCAAAACCAAATGGCCCGAAGGGTCGCCCGACTCAGACGATCATCCCCACCCGCTGGATACTCTCCCCGCAATGGACTCGCCCCACGTTCCACGCCTTAATCGCCGCAGCGCGCTTCAAGTTTCCGCGGCATCCGCTTTGGCGTTCGCCGGCATTCCACTGCGTGGGCAAGATCCACCGGCTGCAACACTTCCGGTCAACTTCGCGCTGAACACCAGCACGATTCGAGGCCAGAAACTGCCCATCGAACAGCAGATAAAAGTCACCGCCCAAGCGGGATATGATGGGATTGAACCTTGGATTCGGGACATCGATCAGTTTCTCGAATCGGGCGGTGCTCTTAAAACGCTTCGACAGCGTTTGGATGACTCCGGTTTGTTCCTCGCCAGCGCGATCGGGTTTGCCAATTGGATCGCCGATGACGCGTCGCAGCGAAGCAAAGGACTGGAGGTCGCCCGTCGCGACATGGATCGCATCGCTCAACTTGGTGGAACGTTGATTGCGGCGCCGCCGATCGGTGCTCATCGCCAGAACGATGTGTCGCCACCGCTTGAAGTCATCGCGGAAAGGTATCGAACGCTATGTGAACTGGGCGCCGAGATGGGTGTTCGTCCTCAATTGGAGCTCTGGGGATTCTCACCCACGCTGAGCAAGTTGAGCGAACTCGCTTTCGTTGCGTCCGAGGCGGCTCATCCGATGGCCTGTGTCCTGCCAGACTTCTATCACATTTACAAAGGCGGTAATGACTTTCAGTCTTTGCAGATGATTGAAGCCTCGCAAATGCATTGCTTTCACATCAACGATTATCCCGACATGCCCGGCGTAAAAGAAATAGGCGATGCGGATCGAGTTTTCCCGGGAGATGGCGTCTGCCCGTTGCCGAAATTGATCGCCCAACTGATTGGCAATGGATTCCGCGGCAGTTTTTCTCTCGAACTGTTCAATCGCGAATACTGGAAACGCGACGCCTCCGAAGTCGCTGCGGAGGGATTACGAAAGTCTCGGCAAGTCGTCGCGGAAGCGATGGCGATCTTACAACTGACTGACGGCGGCAAGAGAGACTGATGGACCAGGCTCCATCGGAAGAACCGCCCGGGCTTGCGGCCGGAGAGACACCCACATCACCGCGAGTTGCTCTGCCTACCTTTTCGCTCTTGGGCTTGATCGGACTGGTACTACTGGTGGCATCTCTCTGCGGGAATTTCGTAACGATCGGCAAGCTTCGAAGTGCCGAAACGGAGCTGGTTCGCCTGCGTGCCGAAGCGGGTTACTTGGAACCGACGCGAGAGACCGAAATCGCAGCCATGCGTCTTTCGAGCGATCTTCCCATGGCATACCGGCTGCGCATTCGCATTCCTGACGGAACACCCTATCGATTGGTCTACAGCGCGATTTGGCCGAAGGGAAACTCAGGGCCGCAGTGGTTCGGAGCAGTGGAAGTGCCGCCGGGGGAATTTGAAGTGCTGGTGCGCGTTTTAAAGGACCCCCGCGACGAACGCTGGAAGATGACCGCGCTGCGACGCAGTGCGGCAGGGACACGTCGTATCGCTACCGCGCTACCGAAAGCCTGTCGCGACGTTTTTCTGGGATCACATGACTGGCTCCGCGCCGGAATCGCGCGAGAGACACTTGTCAGGCCATCCGGTGAATCACTGCGACTGCTTGATGAACGAGCGTTGGTTGGCGAAGGCGCTATGATGCTGTACGGTGACAAACCTCCACCGCAAGACATGGTTGGCGTCTTTGCAGAGCTGCAGCCTGACGTCGGCCCCATTTAACCCAGCACGACCATTTCACTTCCTAGACTTTCGGGCGACCGGCATGCCGCGTGATTTTTTGAAAGGTGTCCAAGACGAATATGACGTCGTCGTCATTGGAAGTGGCTTGGCGGGAATGACAAGCGCCAACATTCTCGGACGAGCCGGCCATCGCGTCCTGTTGCTCGAACAGCACTACAAGCTTGGCGGGCTCGCCACTTGGTTCTTGCGTCCCGGTAGTCACACCTTTGACATTTCGCTTCACGGCTTCCCCTATGGGATGATCAAATCCTGCCGACGTTACTGGAATCGGGAAATTTCGGACCGAATCGTTCAGCTGAAGAACATTCGTTTCGACAATCCGCAGTTTTCGCTTTCGACAACCTTTGACCGAGACGACTTTTCACGATTGCTGGTCGAACGCTTTGGACAGTCGCCGGAGACCGTCAAGAGCTTCTTCGACACGGCGCGAGGAATGAACTTCTACGACGATCAAAGCACGACGACCGGCGAACTGTTCGAACGATTCTTTCCCGGACGAAACGATATCGTGCGACTGCTGATGGAACCGATCAGCTACGCCAACGGTTCAACGCTGGAAGACCCCGCGATCACTTACGGCATCGTTTTCAGCAATTTCATGAGCAAGGGAGTCTACATCTATGAAGGTGGAACAGACGACTTGGTCAAACGGATGAAAAAGGAACTGGAATCCAACGGCGTTGACATTCGAATCAATTGCCCCGTCGACAAAATTGAATTGCAAGACGGACGAGTCTCCGGGGTCGTCGTTCACGGCCAATCCATTCGCTGCCGCGCCGTGGTGAGCAATGCGAATTTGAGGACCACGATCTTGAACATGATCGGGGAAGAACGGCTGGACAAGGATTTCGTGCAGCAGACCAGCGACGTGCGGCTGAATAACAGCAGCACGCAAGTCTACATGGCCCTCAAAGAAGGTGAGTCCATCGATGAGGACAGCGGTGATCTGTTCTTCACCAGTACCGCCCCCGAGTTCACCACCGAGTCTCTCCTCAGCCGTGACATCACCAGCCGCACGTTTAGCTTCTACTATCCACGCACCCGACCGTGGAAAAAGAAAGAGCGTTACGCGATCGTCAGCAGCACGAATGCCAACTGGTCAGACTGGGCCTCGCTCAGCGAAGAGGACTACAAGGCAAGCAAAGAGGATTTGGTACAGACCACCATCGATGCGCTCGAACGCTACCTTCCCGGCATTCGCGACAAGATCGATCACGCGGAAGCGGCAACGCCCCGCACGTTCCAACATTACACACGGCACGAAATGGGGGCGAGTTTCGGCACGAAATTCGAAGGCCTTGCCGTCAGCCGTGAGCTGCCGAATCAAGTCGGCGGGATGTACCACGCGGGAAGCGTCGGCATCATCATGAGTGGATGGTTGGGCGCGATCAATTATGGGGTGATCGTCAGCAACGAAGTCGACCAGATGCTCACCAGCGAAGCCTCACCGGTTTAGGGACGTCTGTCCTCATGCCGTTTCACTGCGAAAGGACATCCAGCGACGTTGCAGTTCCATCACGATTCGCCGCAATTCCTGTGGCGGCGCGATCACGCTTCCTTTAACGGTGATGGGAAAGAAAAACCCATACCCGTTGTGCCCAATCCGGCGCACAATAGCTTGCAACGTGATCGTATCTTCGCCGCAGGTGAGGCGAACCTTTGCCGTGTCGCCGAGGTGAAACTGCACGGGATCCGAACGGCGCTGTTCAACATAGACCCCCGTCATGCTGATATTGGACACGTCAGCTTCGAACGTATAGTTACGTGCCCAGACTTCGCAGCGAAGTTCCATCGCAGGCATGACCGGCACGCGAAATGACTCGCGACGGTTTGGCCCGTCATTCTTCTGAAGTCCTCGAAAAGAGTCTTCGGCGACGGCTTCGACAAAATCAACCAACTCGCCAGCGGCTTCCGCATCGAGCGACACACTCTTATCTGGCACGCGAAGACTGCACAGCGTGAGCGTGCTGCCGTCGTAAGTCATTTGAATGTCGCGAAGCGTGATTGTGGCCATCAGATGGTTACGTAAGTGATTCCTGTTTCGCCTCTTCGTAGAGCCGCTTTATTTCATCCAAGTCAACGTTGACCGGTGGAAATTGTGGATCCATGTCTTTCAATGTTCGGGCAACGATTTCAGAAACGACCGCGTCCCGATACCACTTGTGATCGGCCGGAACGACATACCACGGAGACTCTTTCGTGCTGCATCGCTCGAACACTTCTTCGTAAGCTTCTTGGTAAGCCGACCATTTGTCCCTGGCTGTGTAGTCACCAGGGTTTAGCTTCCAATGCTTCGCCGGATTTTCAAGCCGCTTGTAAAACCGCTCCAACTGTTCCTCGGGGCTGATGTGTAGGTAAAACTTTAGGATACGTGTTCCGTTGTAGTGCAGGTTTCGCTCAAACTCATTGATGATTTCAAACCGCTTTTTCCAAACCGAAGCTGGCACCAAATCCTCCACTCGCACCACCAAGACGTCTTCGTAGTGGGAGCGGTTAAAGATCGATACCTTTCCACGCGCCGGTGTGCAGCGGTGGATTCGCCAAAGGAAGTCATGGGCACGCTCGCGGGAACTGGGAACTTTGAACGGATAGGTACGACATCCCTGAGGGTTCATCTTCCCAAGCACCTTGCGAATCAGTCCATCTTTACCAGCCGCGTCAGGTGCCTGAAGGACAATCAGCAATGACTGTTTCTCCTCGACGAACATGCGGTATTGGTACTCAAGGATGGCTTCAACGTTTCGTTGCGTTGCCTCCAATGCTTCGGGTTTTCCCTCGAAGGGCCCGCGTGTCTTGGTCTCTCGCTTTTTCAGGGAGACTTTCTCGCCCGGCCTCACTCGGTACTCTTTCTCAAAGTTCATCTTCGGGTGCTCAAGCGGTTGGATTGGGTTGCGATGATTCACGGAATAACTCCGCGATGACATCTTCCAGCGGCGGATCTTCAACTGCGACGTCTTCGATGGGATGATCGGCGAGAAACTTCGACAAGTTTCTGGGAACATCGCTGCGTTCGACGCGTAGTTGCACCTTCGGCCACGTTTCAGAAATCACCGTTCCCAACGAATGAAGATCTTCGATGTGGTGTGTCTCCGGAAACTGCAGCGTGACGATCTTGTAACCGGAAAACTTGTCAATGATTCCGGCCAACGATCCGTCGTATTGAATCGATCCTCCCGCAATCACCACCACTCGCTTGCAAAGCGCGGCAACGTCCTTCATGTAGTGGCTGGTCAACAGGATCGTGATTTTTCGTTCCTCCTGGTAGAAACGCAAGAACTGCTGAATGTTGTGCTGGGCGATGACGTCCAACCCGATCGTGGGCTCATCGAGAAACAACACGTCGGGACTGTGCAGCAAGGCCGCAATCAACTCCATCTTCATTCGCTCGCCGAGCGACAACTCGCGCACCGGTTGGTTGAGCAGTTTGCGAACCTCCAACAATTCCGTGAGCTCGTCCATGGTCGCTCGAAATTGATCCAACGGAACGCCATAAATCTGTTGCTGCAGTCGGTAAGATTCCTGTGCCGGCAGATCCCACCAAAGCTGGTTCTTTTGCCCCATCACGAGGGCGAACCGTCGCCGATAAGCGTTCTCCCGTTTCCAGGGAACATGCCCCATCACGCGTGCGTCGCCCTCGGTCGGATCGATCACGCCGGAGAGAAGTTTCAGCGTGGTGGTTTTCCCGGCGCCATTAGGCCCCAGGAAAGCGACAAACTCCCCCGCTTGCACATCAAGGTCGATGCCCTTGACCGCATGAACTTCTTCATACTCGCGGTGGAATAAACCGCGAAGACTTTCACGCAATCCCTCCCCCTTTCGGTAAACCTTGTAGGACTTGCGAAGGTTTCGAACTTCGATGATCGACATGCAATGAGTCTGACGGCGAAAGGAGAACGGACAGCGTCCAAAGTTTTCGTGGCATTGTAGTGCTCCTTCTGCCGATCAAGGAGGCGTGAGAGAGCGCCCCGAAACGTGGATTCGAAAGACCTTCCGTTTCGAGCATGCGTTACTGGGGTTGCGATTCCTCGGTCCTTTTGAGACACGGGGTGACGTGACGGTTGCCCCTGACGGACCGCAGCCTACACTTACGCGTCGGAGACTGAATAAGCCTCCGTCCGCTTCGGCCTTTCCAATTCGGCAGAGGGATCATTTTTAGGGTTCGCCTGAGCCAACTAACGGCTAGTGCAGTAGCACGCTTAGGTTCACGCGTTTCTCCCAGCGGCTCCATTTTGCCGCCGACGGGTCGAAGCAATTGCCGGCTGACAGGTCTATCCGATTTGTCAGCCGGCTTTTTTCTTTGGAGCTCCGCGTTTCCGCGCGATTGGATCATGAATTCTCGCAACGACTTGCTCGAAACCACTCAAGCCTCCGCCATCGCGGAATCAACGCCCGTGCGACGCCCCGGCTCGGTTGCCGTCGCCCCCGGAACGCAACTGTCTCGCGGAAGTCTGATTGCCGCATTCGCCGTGATGATCGGCGTTGGCCTGGGCGTGTACTCCTTCTTTCCCGAATCGATCGGTGGTGCACCGCTGCCGGTTTCCGTGACGCTCGGAAAAGCGCCCGTGCCATCAGCGATCGGCAACATGGCCGTCTTGACCGAAGTCGTTCAGGTGACCAACGAATCCGACGACGAAATCCGCAATTTGATGATCAAAGTCAATGGGCACTACTGGATGACTCAAGCCAGCCCGTTATCGGCCGGCGAAACGCTGATTTTGCCGCAGGAAGTGTTCACCGACAAAAGGAGCAGCCGGCGTTTTGCCCCCGCAATCCAAGTCGTCACGGATGTGACGGTCAGCGGGCAACTGCCGAGTAAGTCTCGTGGAATCTCCAAGTTCACCTTCGGTGACGAAGAGGCTGGGCATTGAATCCGGGCCCCTTTTGTGCTCGTCAAACTCAACACCACCGTTAAAACTGGATGAAGAGTTAATTGTTCCTTTTTTCTGTTGTGACTCGCTCTTGGCACACGAGTCGCATATTAGAACGATCCAACGGGGTTTGACTTGTCTTTCGCTCAGTTCGATTGGTCGTTTACGATACAGGTGTTGCAAATTGCAACACCTCTACCTGAAACAGCAGTGTACGGCTGACCGAAAGACGCTTTTTTTGATAGCGGACGCCCTGTCCCGGAAATAGACTCGGTCACCGAACAGTCAGATCGCTGTTTTCCAGCAACGCGGAGTAAAAAGCAGATGCGAGACGTCGCACCCATTTCAACACACAGACACTTTTCATGGCTCGGACGGATGGCGTTCGCCGTTGCCGTTGCGGCTGCCCCTCTCTTGGGCGGTCGAGCGGAGGCGAATGACGCCCAAGTTCGCGTCGTCACTTACGGCGAAGGCGAACAGGTCCACTTCGCGGCTTCCATTTTGCCGTCGGCCAACGACCAACTTTTGTCAGAGGTCGCCAAACCGGCCGCCGACATCGTCGTGGTCGTCGACACTTCGGCGAGCCAGTCCGGCGAATTCCGTCGCGAGTCATTCGCGGCCGCGAAACAGGTGATCAAATCGCTGCGTTCCTCGGACCGCGTGCAGATTTTTGCTGCGGACGTTGCCGCGACACCACTCTCGAGTGGATTGTCCTCGCCCGGCGATTCGGCAGTCGAGCAAGCACTCAACCGATTGAACGACCGCTTACCGCTCGGTCATACGAACATGATTTCGATAATCGAATCGGTTCGCGGTGCTTTGGTCGCGACTCCTCCCAATCACACGCGTAGCATTGTCTACATCGGCGATGCGACCTCGGTGGAAGGCATGGCGAACGAAGCTCGCTTTGCAGCGATGGTTGATGCTCTCCGAGCCGATCATGTTTCGGTGCACAGTGTCGCGGTCGGCCCGACGACCAATCTTGAAATGATGGGCGTCCTTGCCAATCACACCGGTGGAATCATCGGAGTGGTGAATGCCACCGATGGCAACACGGCGACCGCGATCGCACGCCGCGTGGCCGAGTCGGCAACGCTTTCACCGATCTGGTTGGACCGAGCCGAGCTGACCGGTGTGACGACGGTTGCACACGGAAAGCGATTGCCGCCGTTGCGTGTCGACCGAGATTCGATCTTGCTCGGCCAGATGGCCGCCTCCACTTCGGAAATCTCGCTCGTTCTGACCGGCAAGACTCCAACGGCCAATGTGACGCTGACGGCCGATACGGCGGTGGAATCCAGCCAGCCTGACTTCTCGTTCCTGCCCGGCTTGGTTTCGATCGCAACCCAGAACGACGGACTCACCCTTCCGACCGCGGGAAGCATGCTGCTGCGTCAAACGGCGAAGCTGATGGCCCAGCGAGCGGACGAACTGGTTCGCGCCAGTGAATTGGCGCTCAAGCAAGGAAACAAAAAGGGTGCGAAAGCGGTTGCCGAGATGGCTCTCGAAGCCGACCCTGAAAACAGCAGTGCGAAATCGATTCGTGAAGCGACGAAGCTGATCATCCAGAACGATGGTCCCTTCGATGACTTGTTCGGCGACGCACCGGCTGGCAACGCACCGGCTGGAGACCAGCCGCCCGCGGAAGGCGGCATGGACGATCTCTTTGGAGACGCACCCCCGGCGACTGCCGACAATGATGTCTTTGACACGCCGCCCGCGGCACCTCCGGCACCCACGACTGGCGGCCCCGCCGACATGGGCACACCGATGATCGATGGCGGTCGTCCACCACGCGTTCCCTACGGCCGAAGCATCGTTGGCGATGACGAGATCCTTGGCACCGGTGGCATGTTGCTGGATCGCCTCGAGGAAGAGCTTTCGATTTCCGAAGGCCGTGCCCGAGCCGAAGTTCGCAATGCGTTACGGGGAGCTGAGATTCAATTGCGAAGCGATCCGACGGGCGTTGCCGGACAACTCAAAGCCGTGTTGGCTCGCATCCAATCGCTGCCGGAAGTTTCTCCGAAGCTTCGTCAGGATCTCGTGAGCCAGTTGCAGTCGGCTATTCAGGCTGCGAGTGCCTCGGAAGCGAGGTTCGCCGAACAGCAAGCCAATGTCGTCGCACAGGAAGAAGCCGCTCGTGCGAAATCACGTCTGCTTCAAGAAACCTTTCGCCGCGAACAAACGCTGAAGACGCTTTCGCAACAAATGAACGCGTTGATCGACGAAGGTCGTTACACCGAAGCGGACGGAGAAGTCTCGCTCGCGTTTTCGAAGCTCGCCGGTGACTCGATCACCGAAGACTCGATCGCCGGACGTCACTTCACCGACCAGCCCCTCGCACTTCAGACCTACGATCGTGACCGACGCTACAAAGAGCTTCGGGAACGAAACTTCGTCGATGCGTTCTCGCTGGTGCTGAAAAGTAACATTCCGTTCGTCGACGAACCCCCGATTTTGTACCCCGACGCCGATGT
>JBCBOO010000148.1:0-15811 GCA_039821235.1 Planctomycetota bacterium | reverse complement strand
ATGGATGGCGTAGTTTTGGGGTGGGATGGGGTCGGGTGCATCAAAAAGGCTGCCGTTTTTGAACGTCTACTGCATCAATTTGCGAAGGAAATATGAAGTATCCCTCGTGGGGATTATTTGCAATTGCGAATCTAAATTCGGACGCTTCAATACGCGTCCCACGAGGAGCTGGGGCTCACGCTCAAGATCGCAACTGGCGATGTGGTGTTGAGGTCCATCCTCCGGGGGTCCCCTGTTTTCGGACGGCGACCCGACGAAGCTTGTCAGCTCAGAAGCTCCCGAGTCTTCGTTAACCCGAACATCGGTATTCGTGTCGAATGCCGTGAGTTTGAAGTTTTAAGAGTGGCTCGGCCAGTGACATTGGACAGATCGATCCTCCATCCATGGAGGGCGAGGCAGATACCAAAAGATCGCAAGCCGACCAACTCAGCAGTATCTTTCCCTATCGTGGACGGTTCGTATGAATCGGCCGCGGAAACTTCCCGTAAGGAATTTCGAAATGTCGCGTATGCGTAAGGGTTTTACCCTAATCGAGCTTCTGGTGGTTATCGCCATCATCTCGTTGCTCGCAGCTCTGTTGCTGCCAGCAGTCACCAAGGCACGTGAAGCAGCTCGTGCTGCCCAGTGCCGCGCCAACCTGAAGAACGTTGGTGTTTCTTTGTTCAAGTTCAGCGAGCGTGATCCTCAAACCCGCTACTGCAGTGGTGCAAGCGATTATCGTCGCGATGGTTGCATGGATACGTTCGGTTGGGTTGCTGACGTTGTGAACGTCGGCGATGGAAACATGAACGAGTCGCTTGACCCCTCCAACCCTTTGAAGGGTTCGGAAAAGTTGAATGACTTGCTTTCCAGCACCAACCCCACCAACGACTCGAAGGACGATGCTCCCGCGTCGCGTCTCGAAGCCGGATTGTGCGGAACGATCTCTACCTTTGGTGGCTTCGCGGGCACAACGATTTTCGTTGGCACGACTAGCGGTTCTACCGAACGTGCGGACTTGATTTCGCGTGGATTTGTTCAGCAAGGCTACAACACGAACTACGCTGCCGGCTGGCACCTCGTTCGTTCGATGATTAAGACGACCCGAAGTGGCACCGCCCTGGCCGCTGGATCAGCCGCTGCTGGTACGGATGCATTCAAAGGCCTCGGTGGATCGCTTGGCCCCCTGACCGCCTCGGTGATGGACCGCTCACGTATCTCGTCGAGCAATGTCGGATTTATTGGCTGTGCAGGTGCGGGCGACGTGGACGAGGCGATCTTGAGCAACACGCTTGCCCTTGTTCCCGGAAGCCAGTTCGCCAACGGCGACACAACGACGCGTACTTTCATCGAAGGTGGATCACTTCTGACGGAAGCATTTAACGACGGTCCTGCGTACTACGAGAGTTCCGGAAAGAACGTACGATTGATGGACGGTGGTGTGCTGTTGACCAACCAACTCGCTTGCGAGCGAAGCCAGCCGACGACTGCGAACTGCCCGACACCGACAGGTACGGGAACGGGTGGCAACGGCGTCTACCTTCAAGACACTCGTGACTGGTATGCCATTCACCAAGGGGCTTGCAACGTCCTGATGGGCGATGGTTCGGTCAAGATTTTCTACGATGCGAACTCCGACGGATACCTCAACCCCGGATTCCCAGTCGAAGGTCCTTTGACCGAACTGGAAGTTCTTGGCGTTGGTTATGCTGACGACACTGTCGAAATGACCAAGGACCAGTTCTTTGCGGGACTCTTCCTCAACGACCTGTACTTCAAGGGCGTTTTCGAAGACTGAGTAACATCAGATTTGGTGTGACAATACGTCCCTGCGGTCGCCCTCTGGCGGCCGTGGGGATTCATTTATTTTGAGGTTTGTTTGAATGAGTCGGCTTTCGCGAACGCTTGCTGTTGGAGCTTCGGTCTTGATCGGTTTGGCAACCGTCACGGCTGTGCTTGTCTTTTCCGTCACCTACAAGCCCTATGGTGTTCCCGATCTTCTTCGCGAGGACTACGAAGAGAAGGTAAGGGAGATCAAGCGACGAAACGAATTGCTTGCCATGCCGGAGGCGCAAGCCGAACTTCCGATCGCAACGTTTGATAATCGTGTCCATGACTTCGGCCGGCTGGACCCTCACAGTACCGCCGAACATTCGTTCCGAGTGACAAATAGCGGGGCGGGTGAATTGGTTTTGGCGGTTCGGGAAACCAGTTGCAAATGCACTGCTGGAACGCTGGAGAAGTCGACCCTTGATCCAGGCGAATCCACGAAGGTCACACTGACCTGGAATACAGGTTACAAGGCCGAGGATTATGAACAGGCCGCTTTGGTAGTCACGAATGATCCGACACAAGAAAATGTGACGTTGAAGGTGAAGGGATCCGTTCGAGCGGATCTGGTTGTTCCCGGCTCATTGACGCTCTCGTCCGGTGACGTCGGAGGGACGGCGACGGGCACCATGATGATTTACAGTCAGCTTTGGGAAACATTTACCATTGATGATCTGGAAGCGACGCGCGACGAATTGGAGTGGTTTGTCGAACCGGTGGATCTTCCTGCTCCTGAATTGGTTGATCAGGATCCCAGGAGTGCGTGGAAGTTACACGTTTCCATGCCACTTTATCAGTCGGGCCGTTTTTCGGAGGATGTATCGCTACGTGTGAACCCCGGCAACGGCGACAAGGCGATTGAGAAGCAGGTCAAGGTTTCGTGGAAAACCCGTTCCCCGATTGCTTTCCTGGGACCTGAGATTCACGAGCAGACCGGCTATGAGTTGCCAACGTTGGAATCGAACCGACGGCATGAGTTTCCGATTCTCGTTCGTCTACGGGGCAAAGATCAGCGTGATTTGGCAGTTTTGGACTTTGAGCCAAAGGAGTTAGAAGTCACGATGGTGAAGGCGGATCGGGTAGGTGACTATCGTCTGACGATCGCCATCCCCAAAGGGTGTCCCAGTGTCACGTTCAACCGGGACGACAAGCACGGGTACGTTCAGGTTGGAGATCCCGACGATCCTGACTTTCAGAATTGGATGCCCATTCACGGAGCGGTATTTCAGTTAGACTGAGCCGGAATCGGCAACCGCTTCATACGATCTTCTTCATCATCGCAGCATGGCTGACCCTAAATCGACTACTTCGGCTTCCATGGTTCAGTGTGGAGGCTGCGGTACTTCCAATGACGGTGATTCGTCGTACTGTTCCGGATGCGGTCAGTCGCTTTTTGAACCCTGCTATGAGTGTTCGAAGCCGGTCCGATTGTCACAGAGTTTCTGTGGCAACTGTGGTGCAAATTTAAAGCAGGCGATCGAGAAGAAATTCTCGAAATACGAGTCTTTCATCGCGGACGCCGTGCGGTATGCCAAGGACGATCGGTTTGAGCAGTCAATTGAGCTTCTGTCGCGTGTCAGTGCGGTCGATGACTTTCGCTTCCAAGAACTGAAAGATCAGGCGTCCCAAGCAATCAAGAAGATTGGCACTCTGGAAACGCACCGCCGACAAGCGGCTGTGGTGGCCCAGGGGTTGGCGGAAAAGGCGATCGAGGCCGAGGATCATCGAGCAGTTGTTGAGGCTCTTCGTAACGCACCATTGAATTTGGTTTCCGATGAAGTCCGTGAGGGGCTCGAACGCGCGCAAGCGTATTTGAGCAGTCACCAGCATGTTGAGGACGAGCTCCGCAAAGCGCTCGCCGAAAACCGTGTTGCAGATGCGGGGGCCTTTCTCGACCAGCTCTGTGAATTGGAACGCGACAAGGAGGCATTGAAGCCTTTAACGCGAAAGGTTTCCAGAATCTTGATGGCGAAGGCGCGAGGGTACTTTGAAGCGCGGAAGTATACTCGTGCAGCAAAATGTCTGGAGGCCATCCCGGCAATCAGCCGGAATGAAGAGTCTCTTGAGCTGCAGCGGTTGATCGATGACATACGTTGGTACCGAGCACAGCTTGATTATGCGACCTTCAATTCTCCCGCTCTCGGTCGGCTAGCCGTGCGGCTTACCCAGGTGGAGCCACATGAGCCGCTCAACAAGAAGCGAGTCGAAGAGATTTCAAAGAGCTTGAAGGGCGGCGAGCGTGTGGGGAGATCACATCTCCCGCTCCGTAAGCATTCGGCAGAGTGTTGGATCGGCGGTCCCCAGGAACCGTTGAGCCGTCTTTCACGATTCAGGCGTGCCGAGCTTCCGCAGCTCAACGGAGCTTGGCATCGGATGAATGTTGCCATCGGGCTTGGTTTACAGGGGCTGGGGAAGGCACGCGTCGAATGCAATATGATCCCAAAAAAGGGGCTCTTTAGTGTGATCGGTCGGAAGAGGGCCAGCAAGCGTGCATGGGGGCTCGATATCGGTTCTTTTGCCGTGAAAGCCGTGCTTTTGGAAACGAATGAGAAAGCCGACGAGGTGAGCATCGCCGATGGTTTTCTGCACGAGTACGAAGTTCCACTCTGCCGCCCAGGAGGAGAGCTGGATTACGAGAGCCTCTCGGCGTGCCTCGCGACGTTGACCGAGAAACACTCTTTCGGAGACACGCCGGTCTGGATCAACTTGCCTGCTCCAGACCTGATCAGTCGATTTGTTCTCCTACCTCCGGTTGCCAAGAAACAAGTCAAAGAGTTGATTGAACGCGAGACAAAGAGTCGAATTCCGTTTGAGTTGGATGAGCTCTGGATCGACAGCTGGGTTGCGCCGTTGGAGCAAGACGACAGTGCTTTGGGTAGGCCGTCGGTCATTCATGCGGTCAAGAAAAAGACCATCGACGAACGTTTGAATCACCTGGAAAGTCTGAACCTTCAACTCGAGGGCATGCAGGCGGATTCACTTTCGCTAGCGAATCTGCTTGCGTTCGAGTTCGAAGCGGATTTACTGCAAGCGAAGTCGATTGAAGACGACGAGGACGACTGGGAGGAGAAGACCCCCACGGTCGTTGCCGTTGATTGTGGTGCCGAGTCAACGTCGATTGTTTTCGTCTCCAAGAACGCTCATTGGGTTTGGACACTGGAGATGGGCGGTGAAGGACTCACCGCGTTGCTAGCCAGAGAAACGAAGAAGACTCGGGGCGAGGCGGAGATCATCAAGCGGTCGCTTCAGAAGCTGGAAAACCCGGCGCTGCGGTATTCTTCGTGCGAAGACAAAATGGTCGATTGGAGAGAGAAGCTCCGGCGCGTGGTGGGGGAAGCAAAAAATGCGAACTCTCATTTTGATGTGGTCAGTGTCGAGGCGTGTGGCGGTAGTTGTTTGACGCATCAATGGTTTGAACGCGTGTTAGCAGCTGGTGGTTGGAATGTCTCTTAACAGTGCAGCGCCCGCAAAGGCGAGTTTGGAAATCAAGGCAATGAACGTTCTTTCGCGTACCTCCATTATTCCGCTGCTTGTGTTGACCGTCGTGTTGGGGTGTGGCCCCAGCAAGCAAGAGTTGATGATGCGGTCGGCTCGACGTGTTCGCACCGCAGATGACGACGATAAGAAGGAGAAAGCGCCGCCGCCGATAAAGGCGGCTCCAAAGGAATCGAAGAAACCCGAGGTCCCACCTCCGCCTTCCGGGCGAATGGTGGCCAAGGAAGAGGAAGCGGATACCGAACCGGAGGAAGCCACGCCTTCGAAGCCGCTTGTTGCGATTGACGAGCTGCGTCCAGAGAAACCGCTGACAGAGGAAGAACGTCGGAAATGGGCCTACGACAATCTGTCGGCTGTTGGGGAAGCCATCCACGCCTACCAGTCCGAATCAAAGCAGTTGATGCCGCGTACCGTAAACACGACCGGTGGAATCGAGGGCTTTTCATGGCGGGTTTGGTTGCTGCCGAAACTTGGGTATCAAGAGCTTTACGATAAGTTCGACTTCGAAAAGCCGTGGTACATGGAACCGAACAAGTCGTTGCTCAAGTACATTCCGAAAGAGTACGTCTCTCCGGAACGATTCGATACGATGACGAATCTGCAACTGCCATCAATGTTTCGCCACATGTATGGTGACAAAAGTAATCGGTCTCTTGGGCGGATCGAAGACGGACTGGGCAACACAGTGATGCTGGTCGAAGTCAATGATGACATGGCGGTCGAGTGGACTGCGCCGCTTGATTTGGAACCGAAGTCAGTCAGGGGGCTGTTGCGGAGTATTGGAAAGCTCCGGAACGAAGGCACGTTCGCCGTGTGGGGTAATGGCTGGCCTTTCTTGCTTTCCAGCAGTGCCAGTGAAAAGGAAGTCAAGTCGGCGTTTACTTGCGAAGCGAACGACGGTCCGTCGGCTCGAATTTTGCACCGCCCCATTCCGGTAGAAGGTGTTAGTGATGCCTCCTTGGCCCGAGCGGAGCCTACGGAATATGATTCGTCGGATGTCGTTGTCACTGAGACTTTCATTGAGCCGATCGAAATCGAACGGATCGCGGTACCAACCTCGATTGAAACGCGTGAGGCGATGGAACGATTGAAGCGAGCCTTCGGCGAAAAGGTGAGCGATGCGAAGACGGATGAGGCCAAAGAGCGACTGGCGAAAGAGCTGATCGAAATAGCCGCAGAAGCCAACGCCGTTCCGGCAGATGCGCACTCGCTGCTGCGAGTCGCACAAAACCTTGCGACGGATGCGGGTGATGCACAGTTGATGTTGCGAGTCCTCGATCAACGGGTGGGTGTCTTCGCGGAAGACGCCTATGCAGTCAACTTGGAAGCTTTGGTCAAGTTCAGCGTGTCGAATGCCGGGCGTGATATCTCTGCGATTGACGGACGAACCGAGTACGCTGGTCGAGCCGTTCACACGATCTTCGCGGCCGTTAACGCTGATGACTACAGCCGGGGTGCGAAGCTGGCACGGACCAGTTACAAGTATGTTTCTGACGATACCGACACGCCACTCCGAACACTGTTTGGTCGTCTTCGCTCGCAACTCTCTGCTGCAAATAAAAAGTTCGAGGATGCAAAAGACGTTCTTGCAAGACTTCGTATCAACCCCAACGATGACGAGGCAGCGGCTGCATTCGGACAATTCCTTTGTTTCTACAAAGGCGACTGGGCAACGGGCTTGCCGCTCCTCGCAAGAAGTAAAAACCAAGACCTCGTCGATGTGGTCACCTTGGATCTCGAGGGGGCTCGCGACGCGACAGCCCAAGTCGAACTCGCCGAACTCTGGTGGGAGTTGTCCAACCGGGCGAGTGGAGTGTTTCGTCAGGGTGCCATCGATCGGGCATTGCTGTGGTATACGTCGGCTTACAACGGTCTGCCCGAGTCGCTTGAAAAAATCCACGTCCGGAACCGAATTGATGAGGGCAACGAGTCAGACCCGACAAGTCCGCTTGCACTCTGTAAACGATTGGCAGGAGAGTTAGATGTCGATCTCCGGCTCAGTCTGACGTCGCTGGGAACCGTTCGCAGGCAAGGTAACGGCCGAGATGACGACGACGATTGACTCGCGTCTCAGAACCTTCAGTTGGCTCTTTTCTTCCTGGATGCTTGTTGTTCTGGTTGGGGGTGTCTATTGCTCCGCGCTGTTTACTGCATATGTTTTTGATGACGTCACCGTTTTCCAAAACGAGGACTTCCTAGACGTTTCCACTCTGAAGTGGTGGTCATGGAAAGAGCGTCCCGTCACAAGAACCACCTTCGCAATACAGATAGCCACTATCGGCCCGTCCAGTTTTGCCTCTCATCTTATCAGCGTACTCATACACCTGGCCGCAGTCGTTGGTCTCCGGTGCACGTCATATAAGGTGATCCGTCTTGCTCGGCCGGACATGACGGATGTTCGTCTGGATTCACTTAGTTTCGTCGTCGGGCTCCTGTGGGGAGTGCACCCGATCACGACGGCAGCAGTTACCTACGCGGTACAGCGGTACGAATCACTGGCCGCCTGTTTCATCATCTGGTCCTGCTTCTATTGGATTCAGGCAGTCCACGCAAACGCAGCAGGTGCAAGCCGTGCCCGATCACGTTGGTGGAGCTGGGGACTTAGCATGCTCTTTGCGTTGCTTGCGATGGGGAGCAAAGAAACCGCCGCGGGATTGCCTCTCATCTTGATTTTGTATTCACTGCTCGCTTCCAAGTCCATGAAGTCCGATTGGCGGTTATTTATCGGTCCTCTGTTGCTCTTAATGATCGTAATCGTGGCGGGATATCTACGGGCCCCGTACTTGCTCAAGCCTAACAACCGGGTGGGTACCATTGGGTTTGGCTTGGTGGGGATCGACGCGGTTGAATACATTTCGACGCAACCTCTGATTTACTTGCGTTATCTCAAGTTGCTGGTCTGGCCGAGCGATTTGGTACTGGACTATGGCTGGATTCCATCGCTCTTTAATCGTTGGATTGTTGTCGGACAACTCATTTGGCTCGGCATCATCGTCGTGATGGGCGTTCTGGTGCGTTGGCAGCCGGTTGCAGCTTGGCTGCTGTCGAGTTGTCTTCTGATACTCTCGGTCACTTCGTTCATACCGACCCAGGATATGATTTTCGAACACCGTTTCTACCTCCCTTCGGCGCTCCTGATCGGATTGGTTGTTTTCACCGCCGATCGTTATTTGCCCGAGCGACTGACGATTGCGCGGCTCCTTGGATTCACTGCGATAGCGATCGCCCTTTCTTACGCGACGATCGCACGAAACTTCGATTACACCTCCGCGGCCGAACTCGCAACAAAGGACTTGGAGCGAGTGCCCAACAATCCACGAAATTACGCACGGTGGGGAGCGGAAGTGGCGGACGAGCGGAACCCGATGATGCTGGAGGAAACGCTGGAGACCGCGATCGAAATGGCCAAGGAGCGTGGATACTTCCACTCGGGTTTGAACTTTGCCTGGCGACTACGACTGGCAGATCTGTTGTATCTCCGAGGAGAAATTGTCGAAGCTCGGCGATGGTATGAAGAGGCACTGGAGGAATCACACAGCGAACTACAGACCGTGCAGGTATTAATGCCGCTCGCGATCATCGCTTCCATGGAAGGCCGCGATGAAGAAGCGGAGCGTCTTTTCGAAGAGGCGTTGGAGGTGGATACGCCAATGCGCGAGCAGGTGGAGCTGTCGTACAGAACACATTTGAGCCGAAAGTCATCGGGGGTGGGGTTAGCACCCACTCCGAAGAGCTAGTTCGGGCGAGGTTTCTTCATGAAAACTTCGTGTGAACGACGGTTGTGGACCCTGACCGAGCGGACATGATGAGTCGCCTGAAATGAGTCGACGAATGCCGGAGTTTTTGTGGATCCAATGAAGAGCGAACGAGCCGCCTGGGTGATTGTCCCTGCCTTCAACGAGGCAGCCAGGGTTGGCGATTGCCTACGGAACTTGCTCCGGGAGAACCGCTACCAAATCGTCGTGATTGATGATGGTTCAAGTGATGAGACAGCGGACGTCGTTCAACGGTTTCCCGTGTGGTGCCTCACGCACCCGATCAATTGCGGGCAGGGTGCAGCGATCCGCACCGGAATTGATTTCGCGCTCGCCAAAGGCGCCGAGTTCATTGTCACGTTCGACGCGGACGGTCAGCACGATACCGACGATATTGAGCAGCTTTTGGAACCGCTCAAAGAGGGGCAGCAAGACGTGGCGCTCGGTACACGTTTTCTTGGCCGGACGATCGGAATGCCAGCGTCCCGTCAGTGGTTGTTGCGCGTCGCGACCGTGTTCACTCGGCTCACTACCGGCTTGAAACTGACGGATTCACACAACGGCCTTCGTGCCTTCTCGCGTCACGCCGCGTCACGAATTACGATCCGTCAGCCTCGGATGGCGCACGCATCTGAAATTTTGCACCAGGTCAAGCGACATCGTCTTCGCTATGTCGAGGTTCCGGTCACGATCCGGTACACCAAAGAAACGCTGAAAAAAGGTCAGTCGGCGCTGGATGCGGCGCGCATCGGCAGCGAACTTATTCTTGGGAGGTTTGCCAAGTGAATCTATTTCAGCTTGTCGTCTTGCCCACGATTCTGGTGATCGCTTCGCTCGATTTGCGCAGTTTGATTCTCGGCCGCATCAGCCAGGCCACCTGGTTGGCCCGTTTGATTTGCTGGGTCGTTGCGACCGTGTTGGTCTTTAACCCAGCGATTGCCACACGCATTTCATCGTCTCTCGGGATTGGGCGAGGGGCGGACTTTGTCATCTACGTCTTCATGCTTGTTTCGCCAATCGTCTGGTTTCGTACGCAAACACAGCTCCACTCGATCCGAAGTCAAGTCGTGGATTTGGCACGGGTGGAGGCGATTCGTGGCGCGAAGTTTGGGACCGAAGCGTCAGTTCATGGTGATCGAAATGGAGACACGTGATTCGGATACGCGGTCACTCGATCAAATTGAGAGAAGGCGACTACCGATCAAATTGAGTATGCCCTGGTTTTAATTGCTTAGGAACCGGCGACCAATAACTGACCACACCAACCGGCTCGCCCGACCCCGCGCAGCGGGAATAGCCGGGAGAGATCTCGAGAGAGAGTGATTGATCGCCCATTCCTAAGCTGATTCATCGGACCAGTTTGCTCTGACTGACTCGAAGAACTGTAGCCGCGTCTGTTCTTTCGCGGAACCTCATCTCGTCATCTGTGCGCCCCACAATATGAAAGTCCCAGTCCGGATTTTCACGCGCGATGTCAAAGATGCTTGCTTCACCGTGCCACTTTGCACTCGGGGAACCGATAAAGAACTGTGTAGTGCGCTCCGTCGCTGCGGGCTTCAGCGGCTCAAATCGATCGAGCTGGATTCCATTCGGGATCGTGATTTGAGGAATGCCGAATGATTCGTAGCGTTCGGCGAGCTCATGTGGCACATGGTTGAATCCCGATGCCGCCCGCAGGACTCGTTTGCGAGTGAAACGATGATAGAGATACAACGCCAGCGAGTACTGCTTGCGATACCTCGTGAGATCATCAGAATTGAATTCGACGATCACCGGGCTTGATTCAAAAATCAGCCTGAGCCCCGGGTAATAGGTGCCCCAGCGAAAAAAGCCAACAATGCGGGGTCGGAACCAAAGCGACGCGATCAAATACCAGAAAAGTGAAGCGGCAAGTCGAGGATTACAAACAGCGAAGAACTGAAACGAGACTCTTGCGAACCGTCTGCAACATGGAAGGTGGAGGAGTTTGGGCGCGTTAGTTTGGCGGGCTCGGTCTCTTGGCGACACAAAAGATGAGGCTGGGACTTTCTCCAATCACTCGGAGCGAATCAGCTTGAACACGACTCGATACCCACTGAGCACCCATCTCTGATTTCCAGATGACGAGACAGGCACGTTCGGCAGGTAGGTCGCCGGCCTTGGACATGGGCACAAGACCGACGTTTTCGGAACGGCGGCACAGCGGATCCGTGTAATATCGTATCGAGCCATTCTTCCACCAGTTCGGATCGCCACTAAGCCCGTCTTCGAAAAAGACCAGGGTGCGATCGAGACTCAGGATGGCATCAATGTCTTCGCCCGTCCCTGATGTGTTTTCATTCTGGCTGAGCAAATGCGACGTCATCGCAAAGATGCCAAGAAGCAGTATGCACCCTGTCACAAGCTTGGCGAGGGACAGCTCTTTGAAAAGGTTGGTGAGCAAGATGACTCCCGCGGGTGCAAAAAACCATTGAGCAAAATTGTGGCTTTGAACGTGGTTGCGAAACACGATGCACCAAACAAGGTTCATTGCGAAAAACGCGAGCCCAAACACCTTGCCGTGATCTTTCCACCAGCCTTTCTGAAAGAGCACGATCGTTGCTGCGAAGATCGTGAGCAGTGCGAAGGCGTCAGTGAAGTTGATCTGCACATAGATCCACTGACTCACCAGAAAAGCAAACGCGGAAGTGTCCTCCAGGCCGCTGTTGACGCGAAACGTGAAGATATCTGCGGCTTCACTTGCGAAACCAAGCCAAATCGTACTGAGCACACACGTCACGGCGCCCAGCAACGAGCTGACTGCGATGGGTAGCATGGGGCGAATGTTTCCTTCTTTCCGGCTCTCCAGAAAGAAGCTGGCCAGGACCACTGGGATCACCAAAAACGCTGGCCAGTCCGTGTGGCAAGCGAAGAACGCGAGTGCGATCGCCGCGACGTATGAAAAGCGTGAGGAACGATACGACTGCATAAAGAAGAAGAAGCTCAGTAACAGCAGCTCGGTAATGCTCTCGTATTTCCAGGACGTAAGGTAGTAGACGCGGAGTGGTAGGGACGCGTAGACGATGGTGCCAAGAATGGAGACGGCTGGGTTCTTCGAGATTCGAAAGAGAATCGATTCTATCAGTAGCGTTGAGAGGCAGGCCGTGCCCAACGCGAAAACGCGTACCACCCACTCGTTTGAGCCGAAGAGCGAAACGCAAACTCTTCCCAACAGCGGCCCGAGTACGCCATGGTGGTTGTAAAAGCTCAGGCCAATGACGTTTCTGTCGGCATCATATCGGGCGTGTGTCAGACCGAAGACGTTCCGAAGGTCTGGCACATCCGTTTCAATGCTCTGCGTGATTCTCCGCAGAAAGTTGCCGTTACCAAAATTGCGGTGCTGTCGTCCATCGACATACCGATCCGCAAGGCCCGGCAGGGAGGAAAGCACCATCACCGACAAAATCACGAGAAGTGAAATGAGACGCACCACGGAGCTGTTTCGCGACAGCAGCGTGTTGAGACGTTCCATAGGAGGGTTCCGCAAAGTTGCGTTCTGATCGTTCAAGTTTCTGCCTGTGCCAAGGGTTAACCAGAAGCGGCCGCTGGTTTGCGGCCCGCCGCTGCAATATTCCAAGAGGCGACCAGGCCCAAACGTGGAAACCGGTGCTCAATCGATCGATCCCATCGGCATGCGACCCTGGCAAACATGCTGGAGACTCGTTGGAGGGGCATCGGCACTTCAGCAAATGGCGTGGAGAAAAAACCCTGTGGTCGAACAACGATATCGGCTAGCGAAGCGTTTCGGAAAATGGTCTCGATCTTGCGGCTGGAAAGCTGGATCTGATCGCTCGAGTAGGATCGGTCGATCAGTTGTCTCGTCTTTCGCATCACCTGGATGAGCGGATTGGCAGGTTGCGGCTCGTTCGCGATCAACCATCCCCCTGGTTTGATAGCCCTCACAATCGAGTCCATTGCTTGCGACATGTCATCAATGTGGTGGAGAACGCCGATCATGAAAACCAAGTCGAATTGGTTTTCGGTCTGAAAGTCTTTCGCATTCGCTACCGCGAAGTCCGCCTTTCGGTCGCCGTGTCGTTGTCTTGCCAAGTGGATAAGCTGCTGGGAATAGTCGATGCCATAGTAGCTCGCGAACGAACCCTCAAGGTATTCCGCCGAGTAACCTGCCCCGCAACCAACCTCCAGTACGCTTGGCCGAGCTTGGGTGAGAAATGGGGCGAGGGAAGAGCACACCCGATGACGTCGTGCAATGCGACAGGATTCGATCGAGTCCTTTTTCTCATAGTGATCGGAAATCGAGTCGAAGAGTTCTCGATCCGAAGCCTCGCGAGAGGACCGACGTTGAACGTTGTCTAGCCGCATCGTTTGTCAATCATGTCGGCGAGGAGTGCGAAAACAGCCAGCTGGGTGGAGGTGCCGAACAGGATGAGCGATCGTTCGGTAAGGTTTTGTCGAAGGAAGATATCGCCGGTAAACGTAAAAAGAAATGCGACGAAAAATAGGGCTGAAATGGGTAGGAAGACTCGGAGCGGCGCGAAGTACATGCCGGTCCGAAGGATCACCTGAGTGACTTGCAGCGTGTCTCGAATGGGGCGAATCTTACTCTTCCCAATTCGTGACGCGTAGTCGATCGGAACATAGATGACTCGGTAGTTGTTGGACATCATCGCAATCGTGATGGTCGTCGTGAAGCTGAAGCCATCGGGTAAGATCGAAAGGAACCGATGGCAAACCGATTTTCGGAATGCCCTCAGCCCACTGTTGATGTCGGGTATCGGTCGCCGAACCATCCATTCGGCGAACCGTTTCAGAAACCACTTTGGAAGTTTGCGAATCAGAGGGTACTCGACGTGCTCTCCGGTCCGAGCCCCGACGAGCATGTCGCAGTTGCTGGCGGATCGCAGTAATTCAGGAATCCGTTCATTCGGATACGTTCCATCGGAGTCCGTGATCACGATCCAATCGAATTCAGCGGCAAGGATTCCCGTTTTCAACGCGGCACCGTAGCCACGATTGCAATCATGTTCGAGCAGCTTAACGTCGGTGCGCGAACGCAGTATGTTGGCGGACTCATCCTCCGAGCCGTCGTTGACGGCGATGATTTCGTATTCGGTTTCGATCCCTTCCAGGCAATGTTTCAGCTGTTCGATGGTCTCATTGATCGCGGCTTCTTCGTTGTACACGGGCAAGATGATCGAGAAAGACGGTAGGTGGTTTGGGTTTGCCTGATTCATCTGCCTCGCGTTGTCCCGGGTGCTGAAGAGTTCTTCTCCCTTGCATGTTTTTTGACGGCTGACATTAAATTTTGATTGACGCTATCCCGCAAGATCTCAAGTGGACTTACCACCCGAAAGCTGATGGACTCAGTCAGGCGAAAGGGCCTGGGGCTTGGTTTCTTCATTAAAAATTCACTCTCTGTTCGTCGGACGTTGTCTTGCAACTCGCCCCTGGCGGGAAAGCTGTTCGAGCAACGAAGCCCAACGAGTACTGCACGATCGAGGAGTGATGATCCACTTGGTGGACTTATCCGATCACTGCTCGCATAGCGATCGAAATCTTTCGCCAGTCAATTTTCTGCAATTCAGTGATCAACAATGGGGGCGCATGGCGGGATGCGGCACGGCATACCACAATCGGATGCGAAGACCGGAATACAGGAAACTCATCGAGACGAGTGGTTTTCGGCTGATCGCTGAAGAAGAACGCGTGCCCCAAAAAGCACTCGACGCTTTAACGACTTTGACCTTGGCGGAGCCAAGATGGAAATCAATGTCGGAGCGGGAACTCGCGTGTTCGAATTGGCTGGTGTTGTACAGCGATCCGACCCAGATTGAGTTGTTCCGCGCACGAACGGGGATAACCCTTTCGAAATTTGGGCAGCTCGCCGCTAGGCAATCAAGTCGTGGACGACGTGGCCGTGGACGTCGGTTAGGCGGAAGTCTCGGCCTTGGAAACGGTAGGTGAGTTGCTCGTGATCGAAACCGAGTTGGTGCAGGATCGTTGCTTGGAGATCATGGATGTGCACGGGTTTTTCGGCGATGGAAAAGCCGAGTTCATCGGACTGCCCATATTCGAAACCCGGTTTCATGCCGCCACCGGCCATCCACATGGTGAAGGCATCGGGGTAGTGGTCTCGGCCGAGGACTTTGCTTTTGGCAGTCCGGCCTTCGCGGAAGGGTGTCCGCCCGAATTCGCCTCCCCAAACGACCAACGTGTCTTCGAGTAGGCCTCGCATTTTGAGGTCACGAATCAGTGCCGCGATTGGCTTGTCCATCGTCGCACACTTTTTGGTCAAGCCGTCGGTAAGCCCTTCGTTGGGGTTGGTTCCGTGGAAGTCCCAGCCCCAATCAAACAGCTGCACGAATCGCACGCCTGATTCAACCAGTCGCCGAGCCAACAAGCAGTTGTTGGCCAAACTGGATTGGCCGGGTTTGGCTCCGTAGGCATCGAGTGTGGCTTGAGATTCAGCGGTGATGTCCATGACTTCTGGAACGGCCGTCTGCATTCGAAAGGCAAGCTCATACTGCGAGATCCGCGTCGTGGTTTCCGGGTGACCCATCTCGGCGGCTTGCATTTGGTTCAGGTCCGCGAGCGCATCGAGTGTGGACCGGCGGACATCGCGTCGCATCCCGGGCGGGTCTGACGAATACAGAACGGGATCGCCTTTGCTGCGGCACTGCACGCCCTGATAGACCGACGGCAGGAAGCCACTTCCGAATGAGTTCTTGCCGCCGTTCGGTTGAACACCGCTGGAAATGAGTACGACAAAGCCG
>JBCBOO010000147.1:0-15829 GCA_039821235.1 Planctomycetota bacterium | reverse complement strand
GAATGCTAAAAAGCGACTCTGCTTCTCTCGCGCACATTTGTTACGTGTATCGGCCATCGAAGTGTGTCAGTGCAGTGACAGCCGACATCGTCGCGGTTTAAATGGATGACGAAGTCGCCGATCCATTTAACCCAGGCAATGCATTTTACCTAAACGGAAACCGGAATTCTGCTCAATGGGCGACGAACCACGTGGCGTGAATCGGCCACTTCGCATCGTCGTGATTGGCGCCGGAGCAGCCGGTTTGGTTGCAGCCGCCGAAGCCTCGCTACGGATGGGCCAAGGCAACGAAGGCCTCCCCAGCGAAATCGTGCTTCTTGAAAAGAACCGCAAGACGGGTGTCAAAATCTTGATGTCCGGTGGAACACGCTGCAACATCACGCAAGACACGGACGCGCGGGGTATCGCGGCTGCCTTCGGGAAATCAGGTCGCTTCCTTCAGAAATCCGTTGGCGCGTTTCCCCCCGAAGACGTCGTTCGAATGTTTCATCGACTGGGCGTTGCCACCAAGGTGGAAGAGACGGGCAAGATTTTTCCAAAGTCGGATCGAGCGTTGCACGTGCGAGATGCCCTGCAGCAACAAGCCATTGCCGCGGGAGTGCAGATTCGACTGAAGGCCTCCGTGGGAGAAGTGGTGCCGACGGCTGCGGGTTGGCGAGTGGGTTTGTCCGCCGACGGCTCCGACGGAGAGGGCAGCATTGAATGCGACCGCGTGATCATCACTGCCGGAGGACGCAGTTGGCCGGGATGCGGAACCACGGGCGACGCGTACGATTGGCTGCGCGGACTTGGGCACACCATTGTTCGACCACGACCGGCATTGGTTCCATTGGTGGGCGGAAGTGATTGGACGAAATCGCTGTCAGGACTAACGTTGGATGACTGTATTGCGTCGGTCTATCGTCGCGACGACTGGAAAGGTGTCCCGTCAAAGAAACGAAAGCCGCTCGTGTCGCGACGCAGCAGTTGGCTGTTCACGCACTTTGGTTTTTCTGGTCCCGCCGCGATGGACGTTAGTGGGGCGATGACGGCAGCCAAGCAATTCGAGGAGACGCGCTGCGTGGTGGACTTCTTGCCCGAAATTGCCGTCGAATCGCTTGCCGACGAACTGCGATCTGGTGGCGGTCGCCGCCGTGTTTCAACGGTTTTGGCACAGTGGCTCCCCAATCGGTTTGCCGCGTCGCTGGCCGAACAGTCGGGCGGCGACATCACTTTGGCGGAGCTGTCCAAGCAGCAGTTCGAACGCTTGGTCGCCGCAATGAAGTACTCCGAGCTACCCGTCCATGGGACACGAGGCTTTGAGAAGGCCGAAGTGACGGCGGGCGGTGTCGCGGTTGGCGAAGTGGATTCTAGGACAATGCAAAGCCGACTTCATCGCGGGCTCTATATCGCCGGCGAAGTATTGGACGTCGATGGATGGATCGGCGGCTATAACTTTCAAGCCGCGTTCAGCACCGGTCGCGCTGCGGGAATCGCCGCCGCCGATTCACTCACCGAGTTCGGACGGTAACTCCCAGCCGTCACGGTACTCCTTGCGAATCAAGCGTTCCGCCGCGGGCGCATTGGTCACACGAAGTTGATCGGCATCCCAGAGAATTTCCTGGTTCAGCCGGTACGCGACATTTCCAAGCAGCACACATTCGGTCAGCGCACCGGAGTAGTCGAAATTGCAAGTCGTCGGTGAGCCGGTTCGGCATGCTTCCAACCACTCGGCGTGATGCCCGATTGAGCGGGGAATCGAGCGTGCCGGTTCGGTTGATTCTTTGAACTTCTCTTCCGGGAACAAGCGATAGCCGCCATAAGTCGCGACCATCATTCCTTCGGAACCCACAAACAGCACGCCGCTGCTGGGAACCTGATCATCACGCAGCCCTTCGAGTTTCTTCGGCGAACGATCACCGTCATACCAAGTCATGCGAAGTGGGCCGTGGGAATCGGAGGCCTCGAAGTCGTAATGAACAACTAAGCCGAGTGGGCATGTTTCCGGATGCACGTCCGGTCCTTCCGCAACGACTTTCGCAGGCGCCCTCAAACCCAATGCCCAAAACGGCAGGTCCATGTAATGACAGCCCATGTCGCCGAGCGTTCCTTGTCCGAAATCCCACCAGCGTCGCCACTGCGCCGGGTGGTAGCGGCCCTTGGCATAAGGTCGCATCGGCGCCGGGCCGATCCATTGATCCCAGTTGAGATGCTTTGGAACGGGATCACCAGTCTCGGGTCTTTCGCCACCGCCCCAACCCTTGCCGACCCACACGTGGACGCGTTCGATTTGGCCGAGCACTCCTGAGCGAATGCGTTCCACCACGCGCCGATAGTTTTCGCCGGCGTGAATTTGGGTGCCCATCTGAGTGGCCAACTTTTTTGATGTGGCAACCTTGGCCATCAGCCGTGCTTCTTCGATGGTATGCGTGAGCGGTTTTTCGCAATAACAGTGCAGTCCGCGATTCATGCCGGCGAGCGCCGCGGGCGCGTGATGGTGATCTGCTGTCGACACGACAATCGCGTCTGCTTCGCCACTCAATTGGTCGATCATCTCGCGGTAATCGCCGAACGTCTTTGCCGACGGATGTTTCTTGGCGGCCGCCGAAAGAAAATTCGCATCCACATCACAGAGACCAATCAACTGTTGGCTGTTGACGCCGTCCAAGTTGGCTGCGGCACGATTCGCGACACCCACACAGAGCAATTGGAGTCGTTCGTTCGGTGACTCGGAAGCTTTGAGCCGGGTCGAACCATGAAAACCGACACCGGACATCGCGAGAGCCGCCCCCGTACCGGACTGGAGAAAGCGACGGCGATTGGCGGACTGCTGAAGGGGGCGAGACATGATGACGTAAACTCCTTGGGGGCAAATTTCTGTTTAGCGTAGTCGTTTTTGAACCTTCGGTGGAGCGAGCCGCTAAAATGCCGCTTACAAAAATCCGCTACGACTATTCGAACACTCGACACTTCACAGGCTATCCTCGCTTGTGAACGTTCTCAGCTCGGCCCCAGACGTCTCGTCGCTGCTGAAGGCAATTCCCATCCGAATCGACATCATGAAATCAAACCATCCATGGGTAGCCGCACTCATCGTGTGCGCGGCACTGTTCCATTCGTTTTCGTTGCTCCATGCCGAGTCGTCGGTGACCGCGTTTACCGACGCAACGTTGATACCGATTGAAGGCGAGACCATCGAGGACGGAACGCTGGTGATCGAGGATGGCAAGATCGTCGCGATCGGTGCCAGTGACGTGGTCGACGTTCCCGAGGGCGCGACGGTGCGTTCTTGCAAAGGCAAAGTCATTCTGCCCGGGCTGATTTGCACACACAGCCACATCGGTGGTTCGTTTGCTGCCGATGGCAGTCATCCGGTTCAACCAGGCGTCCGCGTAATGGACTCGATCAATGTGAGGGATTCTGGATTCAAGCGAGCGGTTGCGGGCGGATTAACGACGCTGAACATCATGCCAGGGTCCGGTCATCTCACGAGTGGCCAGACCATCTACGTCAAGCTTCGTTATCACGGGCAGGGACCAACCATTGTCGATGATCTTTTGATCCGCGACGACGAAGGTGACCCGCTGGGCGGATTGAAGATGGCCAACGGTACCAACTCGATGCGGGCCAAGCCGTTTCCGGGAACTCGCGGCCGATCCGCATTCCTGATGCGACAGGAGTTCATCAAAGCACGTGAATATGATCTGAAGATCAAGCAAGCCGAAGGCGATGACGCCAAGCTCCCACCGCGCGACCTGCATCTCGAATCGTTGCTTGAGGTCTTGAACGGGAAACGAATCGTTCATCACCACACACACCGACATGATGACATCATGACGGTGATTCGATTAGCGAACGAGTTTCATTTTCGCGTCGTTCTGCATCACGTCAGCGAAGGTTGGCGGGTGGCCGATGAAATTGCGGCGGCGAAAGTTCCCTGCTCGATGATCGTGATCGACGCCCCCGGGGGCAAGCTCGAGGCACGTAACTTGAAAATGGAGACGGGCAAGATTTTGGAAGAGGCCGGTGTTCGCACCGCATTCCATACCGACGACCCAATTTTGGACTCGAGATATTTTTTCCGCAGTGCTGCGCTCGCCGTTCGCGCGGGGATGAGCCGTCAGGCGGCACTGGAAGGATTGACCCTCGCGGGTGCGGAGATGCTGGATCTTCAAGACCGAGTCGGTTCGCTAAAAGTTGGCAAAGACGCTGACCTGATCGTCTTGGATGGCGATCCATTGAGCGTTTACACAAAGGTCCTGGAGACCTGGGTCGAAGGCGAACAAGTCTTTGATCGTGCCGATCCCAAAGATCGCTTGTATGCCGAAGGCGGTTATGGCGCCGGTTATGACCAAAAGCCATACTTCTGCTGTTTTGATCAAGCCAGTCAGTGATCGGCCGAAACACTCTCCACTAAGCACTTCGTCGCGTCAGCTCACTCTTTGCCAACCAAGCAGTTTCGTCAAAGAGATGACCACAAAACATGCACAACCTTCCAGCCAACTTGGATTCATGAACCCTCGATTGCAAACTCTCTCGATTTGCGTTGCTCTCCTGGCTTGCATCGCCGCCAAAGTGAACGCGCAAGTCGCCATCCAAGGCGAGACCATCTACACCGCCGCTGGAGAACCCATCCAGAACGGCACGATCGTGATTCGCGATGGGAAAATCGCATCAATCGGCAGCTCCGACGACATCAACGTTCCAGACGGATTCAAAGTTCTGAACGCCAAGGTTGTCACGCCGGGCCTGATCGATGCGCACAGTACCGTGGGGCTTTCCGGAATCTTCAACGTTGAACAAGACCAAGATCAATTGGAGCGTTCCTCGCCGATGCAGCCCGAACTTCGCGCGCTTGACGCTTACAACACGCGTGATGAACTGGTTGCTTGGGTGCGTAGTTTTGGTGTGACGACCGTCCATACCGGACATGCTCCCGGCGAGTTGATTTCGGGGCAAACCTTGATCGTCAAAACGTCGGGCAGCACCGTTGACGAAGCCATGATCCGCGAAACAGCCGCGGTGGCGGTGACGCTTGCTGAATCAGCCCGTAAGAGCGGTCCGGCGTCTCCCGGCACACGTGGCAAGATGATGTCGATGCTGCGAGGCGAATTGATCAAGGCTCAGGAATACAGCCGAAAACGGAAGTCAGCGGATGAAGCGTCCAAAGAGCCACCGCGTGATTTGCATCTGGAGTCGCTCGCCAAAGTCATTGAGGGCGAGGTCCCGTTGTTAGTGACGGCTCAAAAAGCACAAGACATCAGCAGTGCGATTCGTTTGGCCAAGGAGTTTGATGTTCGGCTTTGGTTGGACGGCGCGGCGGAAAGCTACTTGCTCGTTGATTCCATTTTGGAAGCCGGTGTTCCCGTTTTCGTGCATCCGACGATGGCGCGGCCGAACGGAGAACTGCAAAACTTGAGTTTCGAAACGGCAGCAACCCTTCGTGGCGCCGGAATCCCGATCGCCTTGCAAAGCGGTTATGAGCCCTATGTTCCTAAGACACGCGTGGTCCTCTTCGAAGCCGCAATGGCGGCCGGGCACGGGCTATCGTTCGAAGACGCCTTGGGCGCGATCACGATCGATGCCGCAACCATCTTGGGGATCGATGACCGAGTCGGTTCGCTCGAAGTCGGCAAGGACGGCGATGTCGCACTGTTCGATGGGGACCCCTTCGAGTACACCAGTCACTGTATCGGCACCATCATCGATGGCATGCAAGTGAGCGAAGCGGTGCGATAGCCAGACAGACCTCTCGTTCCGATGACGTGGGAAAGGCGTCCGCTCGCTCTGTTCGGTTAACGCCGGCTTGTTCAAGCGACGAGGCTAACGACGAGAGGCTTCTTCCACGAGAATGTGCGGAATGGAGAGATCCTGCAGCATCTTTTCACGCCCGCGAACGGTCACGCGGCTGTTCAAGTAGGGCCTCAGATTTACGCCGGGATAAGGTGTGACGTAAGCAATCGTCAGTCCGCTTTCATCCGTCAATGCGTAAGGCGGGCTGTTTGGTCGCGACGAATAAACCTGAACTAAACTGCCGGCGACGGTGCTGCGAGTGTCCTTGGGAGCAATTTCACTGGGAGCAATGGCCGCGGTAGTTGATGCCCCGACGTCGCTGGGCTGTGCAACCGGTCCTGTCGTGAGAGGACGCAGCGAGCTTGGTGCAGATGAAAGTGCGGGTGTCACGAGTGTCGTCGCTGGGGAAGCGTTGATGTCTCTGGGGGCTCCCAAGGCGGATGTTTGAATCACGGTCGTTCCATCTCGCCGGGCGGCCAGATTGCGATAGTTTTGGGATCGTTGCAGTAGTTCGCGAAGACGCGTGGCTTGGTTGACATCACCCAGCTGCAGCAACGCTTCGAGACGCCGGATGAGCGGATCGATTTCGTCGGCCGATGCCGTTTCGGCCATCAACTTGGAGAGAACTTCCGAAGCAACGTCTGCGTCTGCCTGACGCATCGCGTCCTCGACACGTGCGATACTTGCGATCGACACGACTCGTTTGGGCTTTTGAATAGCAACCGCTTGTCCGATCGAACGATCGGCCGATCCCGTCTGCGACGCGGACGCCAATGAGATCGGGGGCGACTCGATGGAGCTCAAAGATGTGGCGGGAAGGGCCGTTGAAGAGCGAACGCCTCCGACGGACCAACGTTGATCTGCCACTGACGATTCAAACGGCGTTTCTCGGCTGGGGCCGATTTCGACCAGTCGCGGTGGGCTGATGAAGTTGGCGACCACGTTGCTCATTTCTTGGATGGGTTTCGCGATGGCAGCCGCTGCGGCTCGCGCTCCCGAAACGGGCAGCGATTCCGCGGTCTCATCTTGCCATTCTTCTTTCAATCCACTGCCAATGACCGCACCGCGATCCGCATAGTCTTCGGCCCGCGCGCCACGATGGAATTGAACCGCTTTGTCCGGCACGGCGTCGTTCGCGATCGGTCGACGATTCAACAACGGCGCCGGAGCTCCGGTTTCGGCGGACGACTCGGCGACACTCTCCATGGAACGGTTGTTTTCCAGCGGCTTCGAATTCAGAATCGATCGCAATTCGGGAACGGATTCCGCTTCTGCGAGGGATGACTTTTGCCGGCGGCTGGACTCCTGTTGCTCTTGTTTCGCCGCACTTGCTCGAGCGGTTCGCTTCGTCTGCTGGTGGCTCGCCATCGCGATCGTATCAGAGGTTGGTTTCGGTCGACTCGCTTCTTGAGCGATCTTGTTTGCCAGTTGCTCGGCGGTTTCAACGATGTCGTTGCGATGAATCCAGCGAAACTCTCCGGAGGGTGGCGCGATGCGAAGCCACGTTGATTCGCCGTTTTGTTCACTGCGTGTGTTTTCGCCGAGGACAACGAGTTCTTCGCCGACATTGAGTTCGACTTGCCAGCGGTATTTTCTTGCTTGCCCTAATCCGGTGCCGATCCATGCCACGGTCCCGTCTTGCTTCACGGAGGCAGTTTTTCGATCCGCCGAAATTTCGACGTCGTCCGCTGGCATCCAGCAAAAGCTCTCCGGTAGCGGTCGAACGCCAAGCCAGCCGGATTCCGTTTCAACGTAGACTTCCAGTTCTTGTCCGCGGCGCAGCGGTTCGGTTCGGTAGAAATCGGTTCCGGGCCCGCATCGGACATGCGAATCGGCTGCCGAAACGAAGACGATGTAGGGCTGCAAACTGGGCTCGCTTTCCGGATCCGTCAGTGGCTGCTGCGAGAACGCGGATCCGTTCCAGAGAGTCAATGCGATCAACAAACAAATCGCCCGAAAGCCCATTGTTCTATTCCATGAAGTCAGACGTTGGGGACATCGCTACCGGCGTCCTAACGAACCCATGAGTCCGAGAGGGATGCACAAATGCGTGCATAGCCAATGTCCCCTTCGCGGGGCAAGCCGAATCAGCATTGGGAGCAGACGAGGCCGCTAAGAATTGCGTTCGCTCGCGAAATCACGGCACTTCGGAGTTGAGGCTAAGCCAAAATGGCGTCCAAGCGTCGATGCTCGCGTTTCTTTGGTCCGAGTCTTGTTTCGCAGCCGAGTCCTTCCAGCATGGTGTTGTAGACATCCAGACCCTCTCCGTTAACGGAGATCTGCTGACCGGTTTTAAAAGCACCGCTGGCGCCGGTGATGGCGTGGAAGACTCCGGAGAGCTCTCGTTTGACGTCGTTGTGTCGTCCGTCTCCGGATTCAGTGCTGATGGTTATGCAGCTATTTTCCAGCAGGGTTCGACCGTTGGCTTCCACCGTCTGATCGAGGCGCGAAAGGAAATAGGCGACCTCGCGCAGCTTCATGTGCGCGTGTGCGCGGAGCTGTTCATTCCGCTTCTTGGGATTGAACTTGTGCCACCATTCGTGGCTGCAACCGCCGCTACCGGATTTGCCGAGTTCCTTTTCATCGTTGAAATCATAGACCAATCGGCCGTCGTATTTGTACTGGCCGGTCATCCGCAATCGTTCACCCGCGGCCAAGAATGTGAGTGAGCCGAATCGGACACGATCCATTTCGATTGCGAGCGCGTACAAGTCCGCTTGCAAACGCCATTCTCGCGTGAGGTCTTCGATGTGCATGTCGATCCCTTCGCCGCCCGGGTCGGCCGCGCCGCCGTGAGCGAGTTTGCTTCTCATGGGTAGCTTTGGCGCTCGAGGATCGCTCGCCTGGGGCGAGTACGCTCGGACCTCAAATTCACGAATCCGATCCAGGTGGTCCGAAATACGGTTGCGTGATGCTTTTCCGAGCGGCGATCTTGATCCGGTGTAAAACCGATATTGTTGCAAGACCGAGTCAAGTATGCTGCGGTCGATGCGACGTTGTTTGGGATCGGTGGACTGGTCGATTGTGCCAAACACCCGATCGAAAAGATCTCGTGGACGTTCCTGCATCGCGGCAGCCACGGTGCCGTCCTGGTTGTAACTGTGGACGTATCGGCTGACACGGCTTCGGCGAAAGAACGTTCCCGCACAGAGTGTCGGAACCATTCCGGAGGGCATGCCGCCGGGGTGCAATTTCTGCCGAAGGACTTGGTCGATTGACGGGCCGCCGGCTTTGGCTTCGCCATCGGGCGGTTCGGCCGTGAAGGCCGCACTGGCGCCATCAAAGTGGGCGTTGATCCCCGATTCGTCGCAGCGCACGTGGTCCACGCCACGCATGATCAGCAGTTTGTCTTGCAGGGGTTTGAGTGGTTCGAGCACTCCGTCGAAACCCTCTTCCTGCAGGGGTGCCGGAATGCCGAGACCGAAGAACACGTTGAACGCTCGCGTCGGAATCGCTGCACCGGCGTTGACCGTTGCCGCAGCCGCCGGACGTACTAACATCTCCTCCAGAATCGGAAGGCCGACCGCGACCGTTCCGAGTCCACGCAGTAGGGTTCGGCGCGAAAGCGTGTGTGATTCGTTCATGGTTTTTCCGCCTCGTCTTAGGGTGTCACCAGTTCGCTGGCGACAATTTCAGTCAAAATGTTTTGGTAGGTTGCGCCCGCGGATTGCGAGCGCTTGTGGATTTTCCGAATGACGTCGGCATCCTCGGACGTGGGAGGACGACCGATCGCAAACTGGGTCAGTTTCCAGACCAAGCTTTCGCGAACTCGCTCGCTCGACGCAAGCTGTTTCATCAATTGAGCGGCATTCTCGAACTGGATGGAATCGGATGCGCCTGGCACCAGCAATCTCCCGTCGTCGTGCAACCGATTGCCGAATTCATCTCGTTCATGAAAAGCACCAATTCCATCGAACTTCGATAGCCCGAACGCGAGCGGTTCAAAACGCTGATGGCATCCTCCGCAAGACTCGTTCTTGATGCGAGCTTCGGCAATCATCCGAGTCGATGCGCCCGGTGAGGCAGGGACGGGAGTGGTGTCGACGCAGGGCGGCGGATCATTGACGACGCCGCGAAGCAATTGATGAAGGACAAAGAGTCCTCGAGTGACGGTCGAAGCGTCATCACCACCGATCGTCAGCAGACTGCCCTGAGTTAAGAGTCCGCCCCGCGTTGGAGTGCCAGACAAATCATAACGTGCGATCCCACTTTCGTTGTTGATTGCAACCGGATCAAGTTCGCCAAGACCGTAATGGTTGGCAAGTTCAGGCGAGCAGAATGTGACTTGAGCATCGAGGAGCTCGACGAGCGGGCGTCGTTCGTTCCACACCAGGTGCTCAAAGAACGCGTGGGTTTCCTCTCGCATGTCATCGGCAAGGTTCGCGTTCCAGGTGGGAAATTGGTCATGGTCCGGCTTGAGTGAATCGACGTGGTCGAGGTTCAGCCACTGTGATAGGAACTCATGCGAACGCGAGATGGCTCGTGGATCTTTCAACATTCGGAGGACCTGGCGACGCACCGTTTCGCGGTCGAACGATTCGTCGGACAGGGCGTCGAGCAGTTTCGGGTCGGGAAGCGAGCCCCAAACGATGTGACTGATTCGTGACGCAAGTTGATGACGGCTCAAATCGACCGCGCTGCCATCCTCCGTCTGAGACTCAATCAGATAGAGGAATCGCGGCGATTGCAGCATCGCAGTGACGGTTGCTTTCACGGCAGCCTCATAGTCACCGCCGGACGCCGCCACCGTGGTCGAAACGCCGCGAAAAAGATCGACCTCGGATTCATTGAGAGGACCTCGGAGGATCCGTGCTCCCATTTTCTCGATCAAGCCTCGCATGTCCTGGTCGGTCAGTCGGGCTTTTCCCCAAAACTGATTTGCGAAGGCCCTTGCATCCAATTGAGCTGTAATGCGATTCGCCAATTCGTTGTAGGCTTGGATGTGATCGAGGTCGACGGTGAGGTTGTAGGCCGTGTTGCGGAACCCATCAGCACGCAGCTCTTTGGGTAGCAACTCGAGTGCCTCCTCGCGTATATCGACGCCCACCGCATCACGCACCGTTTGAATGTACTCGTCAACCGTTAGCCTGCGAATGAAACCGCTGGACGTTCCGGGAGCATGCAAATAGTCCGCCGGGTCAATCCAATCCAGGCTCCACTTCGCACCGCTTTGGATCCACTCACGAAGTAACACTTTTTCATTCGGCAACAGCGGCGCACGGTTGTGTGGCATTTCATCGCTTTCGACGGCCAGCCAAAGGGGGCTGCTTTCAGCATCGCCCGGTGTGACACTTTCCAGGTAGGACGGTGATTGACGATCAAGCACCAAATCGCCCTTGGCCGATGCGAGGTCATGACATTCCAAGCAGTGCTTGGACAAAATCGGCGCAATCGAACGACGAAAGTGGACCGCTGCCAATTCTTCGGCAGAAGCCTGACTCGGCTTGCCGACAGGCAGGCCCGCAGAGTGATTGGCAACGATCTCGGCTTCGGAAAGTGCTCGCGTGTAGAGTGCGACTTGATACAGATGACCGTTCCAAGCCCTCGCTCCAGTGACTTCGTTTCCAAGGGTCAGTTGGTAGCTGTCATCCCAGTTGGCGAACGTTCCAGCCACCTTGCGCTGCGAGCAAAGCTCTCCGTTGACGAACAGCTTTGCGTTTCCACGTTGATCTCGCGTGTAGACGACATGGGTTCGCACTCGTGTGACGGTGTTTTTGGGCGATGCGAGGGAAGGCAAGCCATTGGAATGGGTTTTTGTCGTGCGAAGACGAATGTCAATACGATCTTGGTCCTGGCCGAGTGTGAAGTTGCGTTCGTTGCTGTTCTTTGAAAACGAAAGAATGCGAGCGGGACCCTTTTGAGTCGTGTTGCTGGCCCGAAGCCAGACTTCGATCGTCAGCTCATTTGATTCTTGAAAAGCTCTCGTCAAGTTGCTGGAAACCCGAGGCGAAGAGAACTTTCCGCCACGGAAATGGGCTGAATCGGCAAGGTTCTCAACGCGACCGGATGGATTCATGTCGATCGAGAATGGCTGGATTGCTTGGCTCGGCGCGTTTCGGTCTGCGTCTCCCAAGAGAAGAAGAACGGCGGGGCCGCCGGTGGAATCCGAAGCGAGCGTTTGCCTCAGTTGGGCTGAGCCCGCAAGAAAAAGGAAGGCGAGGACGATCGCTCGATGCATGGGCTCCAGCATGGGCTCCACCGCAGAATGGGAGGGGGCGGGGGCGGGCAATTACCGCCAATGCAGTCTATCGTGCCCGAATCTCGTCCAAAAGGCAAGCTGGACGCCCAATTCGGCGTTTGAGTTGGTCCGGTAGCAATGCAGTTGAAAACGCGTTTACCGAAACCAATCCAAAACAGGCTTGCAGGTTACGGTGAGTTGCCGTACATTTACGGCAGTCTGACGTACCCGGTTTTGTGGAGGAGTTTTGGTGACAATTCAGCGACTGACCAATGCAGAAATCGCGTTGATGGAACTGCTCTGGGAGACGAGTCCATTGACCGCGCGTCAGATCCGAGAGCAGCTCTACGAAGATTCCAAGAAATCGCAACATGGCACGGTGCAGCGGTTGTTGCAGAGCTTGGAAGAAAAGGGCATGGTGCTTCGTGACCGCAGCTTGGGCATTCATTTATTCTCTCCCACACTGAGCCGCGAAGCGTACGGCGGTCGGCAGTTGGAGTCTTTGGCACAGAAACTCACTGGCGGATCAATCGCACCGCTGCTGACGCACCTGCTGGAGTCTGACAAGCTCGACAAGGCGGAGATCAATCGATTGCGGAAGGCACTCGGATCTGTGAAGGGCGCAGAGCGAGGAAAGGAAACGTGATTGACTACCTTTTTGCAGCGACGCTCAGCAACGTCTTGGTCTCAACGGCATTGGCCGTCTTCGCTTGGGTTTGCCAACGACGAATCGGCTCGCCCGGCCTTACCAATCTGCTTTGGGTGTTGGTTCTCGTCAAATTGGTGACGCCGCCGATTGTCTCTCTTCCGGTGGTGACGGTCCCCAGTGTCGTCGACAGTCGCCCGACCGATGTTACTCCATCAAATGGAGCTTCCTCGGCGCTTGGTGTTTCTCGCGACGGGATCGACGAGTTCAGTCACACGCATGAGAGTCTCGTCGCGGATCCTCTCGTTCAGTCTTCAACACGTTGGCTCGGTGGCTTGGGGTTCATCTCACTGCTGTTGACCATTTGGTTGGTCGGGAGCGTGTTGATTGCGGCGGTGTCAACGATTCGTATTTTGAAATTCCACGCCCTATTAAAAGCAACGGCAAGACGCGATCGCGAGCTCACGCGAAGCATGAGTCATGAAGTCGCGCGTGGGTTCGGATTGTGTAATGCTCCCGCTGTTTTCGTCACGATGGCCAACATCGCGCCGTTCGTTTGGTGGCTTGCGGGCGAATGCGTCATCGTTATCTCTTCGGTCGCGTCGCAACAGCTTGATCGCTCCGATTTGCGGCTGGTGGTGACCCACGAGATGGCACACATCAAACGTCGTGACCATTGGTTCCGATGGTTGGAATGGTTTGCATTGATCGCTTTCTGGTGGAATCCAATCATGTGGTTGGCCCGCCGGCAGTTAAGGATCTCGGAAGAAATGGCCTGCGACCAAATGGTGCTCGAAGCATCCGAGTCGGAGGTCCATCAATACGCGCACTCACTGCTGAATATGGCAGAGTTGTTGGTCTCGTCGGCGATCCGTCCGCCGGTTGTGGCCAGTGCAATTAACAGCGGCGGAAATCTTGAGAGAAGGTTGAACGTGATGATCAGCAGAAAATCTTGGGTGGCACCGGCGAGCTTGCGAACGGTGGTGGGCGTCCTGGCGCTTGGCGTGTTTCCGTTTGGATTCGTTTATGCACAGGACTACGAGTCCGTGGAGCGTCGACTCGGTGGAGCCGTGGAAGCGGGCGAACTGACACTATCGCAAGCCAACGCGATGATGGAAACGCTGCGTCAGTCAAAGCCAAAAGCAGTGGACTCGAAAATGGCCCTCAAGCTTTCGAAGGAACTTTTTCAGTCGATGGAAGCCGCCCGAGAGTCTGGAAAGACTTCGAAGTCTGAGGCGTTGGAAAAAGCCAATGCGTTCATTATTGAATTTGCCGGCCAAGGAGAAGGTGGCAACGAAAAGCATGCCGCTGCGAGAGACGCTTTGAAATTTCGCTTTGAAGTGCTGACCGAAGAAATGAAGCAAGCAAGGGCGGCGGCCGAGGCAGCCGCAGCGATGGCCTTTGCCAAGGAGCAGATGATGGCCGCGCAAGAGAAGAAGGTTCAAGAAGAACGGAAGATGACGGAGAAGGAAGCAAGCAACGCCGCAAAAGAGAACGAGCTGAAACTGAAGCAGGGCTACGAGAAGAGTGTTCGTCTGATGATGGAAGCTCAGGAAGCAAAAAAGCTGCAGCAGCTGAAAGAGGAACTTGAGCGCAATGACCGCTTCTCCAAAGGAGCCGACCTCAAACTTGACTCAGCAAAGAAGAGGTATGAGTGGGCTGTTCGCGCTCTCAAGGAAGCTCGTGAAGCCGGGAAGATCTCGGAAGAGCAAGCGGAGATGAAGCTCAAACTGCTTTTGACGGACAGTTCTCCGGGCGAGGCCCGCAAAGCAAAAAGCAAGCTTCGGTCGGAAGCACTCGAGGAGATTGAAGAGCAGTTCCAGAAGCAAGTGGAAGAGCAACGCAAGCGTCGTTGATAGGCGACAACCGGCGAATGGCACAAGCTCGAAGGCTGTTCCCGAGTCGTGACATGTAATGGCTCTTGCTGACGCGACGTTCATATCACAACCCGAAGCGTGAGCGAGGGATTGTTGCTATCCCTTGCTACGCTGCGGGTTTCTAGCCTCTCAAGTCGTCGAGTTTCGCGAGGGTTGTTTGAGAAAGAACCCTGCTATGACGGCGACGGTGTAAAGCACCAGAACGCCAACGATGTATGGCATTGCTTCTGGTTTCGTGGTGGCTTCTTTCCAGATCGCTGAAACGGCGGCCACCGTTGCACCGATGACGGAGAAACCCATCAGGACGTTCCACAACATCATTCGTCCGCCGGTGGGTTTTTCGTCGCCCAGAATTCCCTTGCTGTTCATCATCAAAAAGAAGGTGATGTAAGCGATCGGCAGCAGCATCATCCCAAAGTTACTGGCGAAAATTGCCAGCCAGAATTTTGCCTCAGAATCCCAGATCCACCACCAAAGCGAGCCACTGACGCCGGCCACCAGGCATCCGACGACGAACGCACCTGAACCTTTCGGGGTTCCCAGCAACTCTTGAAACGCGTAGCCATTGATCAGCATGAGGATCACAATGGTGGAGAATCCCATGCCGAAAACGCCAAGCCCGAACACGAGGTTGGCGAGCGTCGGACCGAGCAGCGGCTCCAGCGTTCCGGACAGTTGAAATGCATTTCGCTTGACGAGCGACAGCGCCAAGCGTTTTTCGTCTTCGCTGAGACCGGCTGCCAACGCGAGTTTTTCTTCGTCGTTGGTCGTTTCGGCTGCATCACCGAGTCCATGATCAATTCGGCTGATCAGCTCGCCTTTGACGCCTTCGAAATAAGGGCTCTCTTGCATCACCGAGAGTTCGGTGCTGGCAAGTTTGTCATCCATCGTGTTGTGCATGGAAAACGCGGAAGCGATCACAACACACGTGGTGACCAACACGTAGGGAATCGCCATGCCGGTCGAAAGATCGAACCGTGCCAGTCCACGAAAGGGCTTGTCCCAGCCGCGTGCCAACATGGAATAGGGCAACAGAAACGTCATGTTGATTCCAACGGCCGTCGCGGCGGCTGCCAGCATCACGCTGCGCTGTTTCTGAACGAGTTTTTCGCTCCAGTAGGTCTGCAAGTCTTCCGACAGTGATGCGACAACACCGGACAGTTCACCGGCGGGCGAATTCCACTGGGAAAGATCCGGTATGAATCCCGCCAGCACGGCACCGAGATCAATTTTTCCTTTGATGGCGAGGAGTGCGACGACGCCGAAGAAACAAATGACGATCATGCCGACCAGGCCCTTGAGTACCAGGTCAAACAGTTTCGCGGCTTTGCCCTGTTTCGTGTTCAGCAACACAAC
>JBCBOO010000146.1:0-15943 GCA_039821235.1 Planctomycetota bacterium | reverse complement strand
AATGCCCTTGATCTTGTGACAACCCAGGCAAGAAGCTTCGTTGAAGATTTTCTCGCCGATCGCCGGAGACCGACCGTCCATGCCTTTTTCGAATGCGCCTTCGAAGTCGGCGAGCGTCCACGCCTGAACAAAACTACGGTTGCTGCCGATCGGGTTCGCAGGTTCGACGGGATTCTGGTTCCAGGCGTCGAGGTCTTCCACGACGACCATGACGCCATACATCCGATACCAGTGCTGCGGGAAAGTGCAAACGTAGGGATACTCACCGGGCTCGTTCGGAGCGGTGATCGTCAGCCTTGCCGTTTCATCCGGCTGAATCATTTCGGTAGCCGCGATCACGTTCGGTGAGTCGGGAACGTAGGGAAGTCCGCCGGTGCCTTCGGGGCCGGCCGCCAGTCCGGCCAAGGCGACCGCTTTCAACGCCTCGGGAACGGTGACGACCAAGTTGTGTGGCATCAAATCATGGTTTTCAAGCAGGATCTGAACCGGACGACCGGCTTCGACCGCAAAGTACGGTACGTCGTACCGCATCTCTTCTTCGACAGTCGTAAGCTTGACGACGCGGACGCTTACCGCCCGCAGGCGATCACGGAGTCGTTTGGCGTCGTCGGGTGTCAAGCGAGTTAACGCACGTTCGGCGAATTGAATCACATCAATGAACTTGTCCGATGTGCGATTCTTCGCATCGGTCGCCTCTGCAAAACCGACCAAGTCTTCCGCGACACTCAGCATCGATTCGGCTGGCAGTGCTTTGCCGGGAATCCGCATGAGCGCACGACTGGCTGCGACTCGTAGATCCGGTTGTGCAACAAACTCCAGGAGACGAACCGCCGTCTCCTTCGGCTGGGCTTTGATCCGAGAGACGGCATCGATCGCGGCGATTCGGACTGCGTCGACCGCTTGAGTGTCGGCCAGTTGTGCCAGAATGAAATCGCGTTGCAGGAGCCTCGACTCTTCATCAGCCAAGAGACGGATGCACCGCATGAAGGCCACCAACGACGTTTCATCCGTCACGGCGAGTTCCTGAGTCGATTCGTTTTCACCGCTCGAAATCAATGCGGCAAAACCGACCGGTTTCAAGGACTCTTCTTCACCCCGGGCCAGTTCAACCAACGATGCTCGGATCGCCGAGAGACTCTGCGGCGATTGCCGCAGCAACTGGCGTGTCAGCAGCGACTCAATTCGAGTCGCTCCATCGGCTCGACGGTCGAGACCCTCCAAAGCAGTGACGATCTCTTTCGCAACCGACGTCGATCGCAATTCGGCGAGTGCGCCGAGTGACTCTTGACGAATATTGGCCGCAATTCCGGGGCGGGCGACGATGGCCTCGTAGACCGGAATGTATTTTGCGTCGCTCGTCGAGCGTTCCACCAAAAGAAGACGCTCATCGTTAAGACGCTTCAGCTGGTACTTTACGATCCGCGGCGACTTGTCGAGATAGACTTTCGGCGCCGTTTGATCTTCTGCGTTCCCGGCCGGAATCGTGGCGATGGAAAGGAAAATCCATGTGGCGAGTACCACACGCGAAAACGGTGAAGAAATCGAAAGCGTGGCCTTCATGTTATTGACCCTCCAGGTGACGCATGGTTTCGTCCAGCGTGTACTGCAGATAGTCGTCCATTTCATACTCCAGCACGCCGAGCGCGATTTCGATGGCTTCGTCTCCCGACAGGAAACTGGCCGCTCGTACGGCTTCCAAACGAACCGTCGGATGCTCATCCTGAATCGCTTTCGAAATGCGTTCTTCCGCATCATCGATGGCATGCAACATGTGGGTTATCAAACGAACGCACGCCGCTCGAGCCCGGCTGTCATCGGAAGCCGACAGTTTGTCGAGTAAGCCCGTGTGAACGCGGTTGTGGGTTTGGTACGTCCAAAGTGCTTCAAGATGATGCAACGTGGAATCCGGGTCGCTCGAATCCAATGATTTCACCCAGGCATCCAACGCCGGCAATACTTCCGTCGTAGGGCGTGATGCGAGTTCGCGTCGGACCCGGTAACGCGTGCGATCTTCAGGCGACTTCAATAACTCGAGCAGGGACTCGATACTTGCACCGGCAATGACCGGCGGATCGAGGAGTGGACGTTCTTTATGCGTGATTCGCCAAATTCGCCCGTGCGAATGATCGCGACTCGGGTCACGCAGGTTGTGCTGCAAGTGGCCAATCAGTGCGTTGTGCCAATCGACGACATAGAGAGAACCATCGGGCGCGAACTGCAAATCGACCGGGCGGAAATTGCCGTCGCGGCACGAAAGGAGTGGCGCGACTTCCTTGCCGACGTAACCACTTTCTCCATCGGCGGGTCGAATCTCGTGACTCAGCACGGCTCGTTCACCGATCACGTTGGTGACAAGAAAATTGCCCTGCATCTCATCCGGGAAATGGCGGCTGGAAACGATCGCGCATCCCGCAAGCGGTCGTATGCGTTTCTTGTAGAACGTCGGGAACTTGTATTTTGGATCGCCTCCACCGAGCTTTGCGACGCGGCGATGCTGGGCTCCGCCGGGGTGCTTCGCGGGGTATTGCAGTTTCCCAGAAATCGGAGCCGCCCAATAAGCATTGCCCGGCGATGCATCACCGATGAAGTCTTGGCCCCATCGGTCGTAACAATAGCCCCAGGGATTCGCGAACGCGAAGGAACTGTGGACGTCCAAACGCTCGGTGCGTGGGTTGTATTTCCAAATGCCCGCTTCACCGAGTCGTCGCGGGCCATAGGGAGTCTCCAAAGCGGAGAACTTAAAGGTGCCTTCCTCGAAATACAGGTTGCCACCGGGTCCCCATTCAAAGGCGGCGATTCCGTGGTGTGAATCGGCGGAGTCAAATCCCACCAGACGTCGAGTCATCACATCCGCTTTGTCATCCCCATCAGTATCTTTAAAGAACACAATATCGGGCTGGCGGGAAACAAATGCGCCGCCATACCCCAGCTCGAAACCGGTCGGCTGATGCAGTTTGTCCGCAAACACTTTACAAACATCGGCATCATGATCGCCGTCGGTGTCTTCAAAAATGAGCAGCTTGTCATTCATCGGTGACTTCGGTTTCCAGTGGGGATACGACTTCATCGTCGCAACCCAGAGTCGTCCTTGGCTGTCAAAATTCAGGGCGACCGGATTGGCGAGTTCCGGAAACTGTTCTTCGGATGCAATCAGCTGAATTTCGAAGCCGTCGGCGAGGTCGAACAACTCCAATTGCTCTTTGGCCGGCAGATAGTTAAGCGAACCCAACTTGCCACGTGCGGCGTTCTTGTCCCCGGGGATACCAACGTTCGTTTTGGGATTGATGAACGGCAGCGTCTCCGAGTCGTCGATTTCTGTTGGAACCGGTTTGCCCTGTGCGACTTTCCAAATGCGTTGATCTCGGATGTTCGCCATCTGATCTAGGATGGCTCGTTCGCGTTCCATCACGTCGCGGTTGTTGTAGGTCCCATCGTTGCCCGCCAAACCACGGTCGCCATAGATCGAAAATCCGTTGACCGCGCGGTATCGATGGAACCAATGAAAGTTCCTACCATCGATTTCCTCTTTCAGCGTTGCCGGCGGTTGGCGATCCAAAGGCTCTTGAAACAAAGCCGTGTCCAAGAGGGAAGCAAACTGCTTGTAGCCTTCGTCGTTAAGATGAAAGCCATTCAATGTCCAACGCTTCTCCTGCGACGACTCAAAGAGTTTACGTGTCGGAGTGAAGACGTCGGCAAACACCACGTCCTCGTTCTCAGCGACTTTGGCGATCGCTGCGGTGTAGCTTTCCAGGTTGGCGTTCTGCAATTTCCCATCGGCAAGGTTTGGATCGTCGGATCCTTCAAACGCGATCGGTGACACGAGAACAACCTGAGGAGAGCCTTTTCCGTAATCACTGGCTAGTGTCTCGGCGACGACGCGACGCAGGTCTTTTTCGAATGCATCGAGTCCCTCGGTGCCGGCGAAGGATTCGTTGTAGCCGAAGAAGAAGAAAACGACCGATGCCTGACTGTGTTTCAGGTGGCTTTCGGGCGAACCAAAGTTCTTGGAGCGAATTCGCAGCGACGTTTCATCGCCGGGGAAGCACAGGTTTCGCACGGAAAGTTGCAGGTCAGGAAACCGGGTGTGCAGCAACGCTTCCCACTCGTTGTGGAACTGCATCCGTTCACCCAAAGCGTTGCCCACCAGGCAAACGTGATCTCCTTGTTTGAGTTTCAGTTCAGCGGCGGATCCGGTGAGAACCAACAGCATCGCCGCGAGTGACGACAACAAGACGCGAGAAAGCACGGACTTCTTGAAAGGCATTGGAAGGCGGGGTGGAAGAGTGGCGGGGTGAAGGACCGTCGATCGAGTTTTCGTCAGGGCGGATCTGCGAGGCAGATACAATTCCGATCAACACAGGGGTCTCTTAGGGGAAATTACTCGTCCTATTATGCATAGAAACGGCGTCGGATGCAGTCCAAAAGCGGTGGTGCGGCGATCCGGTCCCGCAGAGGATTCCACGCGGCGAACCGCGACAACCGCTACATCTGATTCCTCTTGATTTTTTGGCCGGACAACCATCCGGGGAACGCCGTCGCTTGCCGAGAATCCCGCTGCTGCGCACTACGGTTCACTGCCAGTCGATCCGTATTTGAGCGCGAGTGGTAACGAGCAGCGATCCCCTGGGAGACTCGTTCCAACGCCTCCTCTTCACTCCTCCCACGAGTCGCATCGCATGTCTACCGCCGCGCCAGCCGTGACTGATTCCACTTCGAGTGAGCAACGTGATTTCGCCGAGGCACGAGAAGACGCCACTCGATTCCAAGTGGACGCTACAAAATTCGCGTGCCATGTGGCGTTCCGACAGACAAGGCGGCACGCATTTCGAGTCGCCTGCAGCTTGCTCGATCTCAACGCCAACGGAGCGGCGATCCAATATCGATTGCCAAGGGCGCTTCCAAAGTCGGCCTCGACGACGCTGTTGGAAATCGAAAATCTCGGTGACGGCGACTCGATGTTGCTGCTTTCCCGAGTTTGCTGGTCGCGGCAAATTGGGCTGGACCAATTTCGAAGTGGCCTGCAGTTCCGTCGCGCGATTCCAGAGTCAATGATTCTGTCCGGGATCTCTCTGGGCGGCCTGACTCGGCGGGGAGCCAAGCGAGATTCGTTCGCACTCGGTGCTACCGTCCGACAATCCGAGCCGTTGCTCGTGGAAGAGGTGACGCTGATTTGTTGCAGCCAAACGGGAGCACAGGTTGTTTCGGCCACGCCGCTCGCGCCCGGTTCAAGGCTGATGCTGCAGCTTTCGGATCAGACCGGAGTGGTCGGAAAGGTCGCTTGGTGCTCGGCACGTGCCACCGGTGTGTTCACGGCCGGAATCGCGTTTGTCAAGCGAACCGATGGGCGCGCGTTCTATGACAATTGTCTGCAAATGCGAGGATCGCAAGCGACTTGATCGCAAGCGACTTAATCGCAAGCGCCGGCGACCAGACGCGGCTTCAATCGGCAACCGCCTTCTGTTTGGCTTTTTGAAACTTGTCGATTTGCTCGTGCAGTTGCCATTCGTCCGGTTCATCGAGAAGGCAGGCTGACTCGACGGCGATTGCTTGGTCAATCTTGCCCAGCTGAAACAACAACTCCGCAAACGTGTCTCGATAAGTGACGCTGTCTGGCATCAAGTAGACGGCCCTCTCGGACAGTTCGATCGCTTTTTCAATCTCACGCTCATTCATGGCGGCAGTCCAAGCAAGGTTGTTCAGGACCATTGCATCGGTTCCATAGATCGAAATGTAGTCCAGTCCATTTCGAAACAGGCGGTCGAACGCATCGTCCGCCAACCCGTTCATACCGGCCTGGCGTATCTCGGGAACGACGCGCTCGCCAAAGTCGATATCGAGCGGATCAAATTGTTCGATCTCTGAGACCAAGCGAGCGGCCAGGCGGTCATCATCCGCTTCGAGGGCTTGCTCCAGCATCATCTTGCGGATTCCCAGCGGAATGGAGACGAAGATCGTGTTGTAGACAAGCTGGTCGTTTCGGAACAAATCCAAGACCGCCAAGTCGTACCAGCGCGCGGTTTCATTGGTCGTCAGCCCCAACTCGGCGAGCGCCACCGAGTCAGTTTCATTGAGCGATTCCAGACACCCGACAAAACCAAGGGCGGTTTGGAAAAAGTCAGGACCGTCCACACTTCCGTACTGCGCGAGGGCATCTCGGTAGCTTGCGTAGATCACAATCTCCTTGAAAAGGTTCGCCGCCTGACGCAGTTCGCCTGCGTTGTTGAAATGTTCGGCCAGGTCCTTGCGAAATGCCATCGAGGGTGACGCCTTCATGAGCTCGAGGACACGTCGAAGCCGGGCTGCCTCTTCCACGTGACCTAAACGTCGTGCCAACAACCAACGACCGACGGTCGCCTTTGCAAACGACAAGCCTCGGTCCAGCGTGATGACGGTTTGGGTCGCCGTGAATCGCTTTGCTTGTTCTCCGACACGCAGCCAAAGGTCGCTTGCCAGTGCCGAATCCCCACGTTCCATGGCCTGCTCAGCGGCATCGATTAGGGCGTCCAATTTGCCGGAGTCGACCAGCATCGCTCGTCCCCGATTCGCGAGATCCATTCTCCCGTTGTCCTCAAACAACGCGATCATCGAATCGTTCAAGATGACTCGTTCGACCTGAGCCATCCCGTTGCGAGTCCTTCGGAGTTGTTGTACACGCGTGAGGAGTTCAAAAAGCTGATCCAAGTCGTCCGCCGGATCAAATTGGTCCGGAGTCACACCCCGGAAGAGATCGAACGTCATTCGGAAACAGTCCCGGGCACCGCTTCGTCGATGAATCAACTTGATTCGTTCATAGACCAGTTTGAAAGTTGCCGAGCTGACGTCCAGGGCTCGCGCCGACGCGGTGATGGCATTGCCTCTTTCCGGTGACTCGCCCGGTTCGACCGCGATATCACGCACCCACTCCAGTCGCTCCAGCGGTAGCCGCCCGAGTTCGGAGAGGGTTTTCAATCGAAGGGATTCGCCATAGCGTCCAACGACGACTTCCCGTGGCGACAGACGCTTGTAGATCAACCATGCCAGGTCTTGACGCCCGACCTTGTAGACGAGTCTTGCAAGCGAATAGAGCCGATCGATCGAAGGTGCGATCTGCCCGGGCGGCAAACGTTGTTGATCCTTAAACGCGTCCTCGATCCAGCGTTCCAAATCCTGGTCCAAACGATTGAACGGGAACTCGAGCATCTCAAAGCCTCGTGTCAACCGATTCGAGACCCATGCGATTCGGGCGGCAAGTGCCGCATCATGCTCGGCGATCACGTCGATGGCTTCGCCCACTTTGGCGTTAATCGCAAGTGCTCGCCAGCGGATCATTTGAGAGAGTGCATCGTCATCGGCTTTGACTTGCGTTAACCACTGCGTCGCCGTCTCGATCGCGACTGGATCTCCGTCGCGCGTCGCTCCGATCAGCATCCAAGCGTACTGTTCGGCAAGTTCTGCCGGTTCGTTCGCCGTCCGTGTCGCGTCTTGTGCCGCGGCGGCGACGAGGTCCCACCGCCCCGTTAACATCTGTGTCATTCGAATCGCGGACTGATCACCTGACTTTTCGGCCTCCGCCAAGGCAACTTCAAATTCCTGGTCTCGGAGTGCCAAGAGCGTGAGTGTCAAATGACGCGTTCTTTCATCAAGCGTGTCGAGGGTGGCGGCCAGCAGCTTGGTCGGGTCCTGCCCCATTTGTTTCGAGAGGTCGACCGCCGCGATCACCATCGAGGGCTGGATGGCGACGGACCACATCAGACTCAGCAGCTCGTTTTCGCTCGAGTTTCGAACGGCCGACTCGGCATAAATGGGAAAGCGAAGTCCAAGTAGACGAGAGATGCGCTGCCGAATCAAATCGAATTCGATCGTGCCGGCCGATTCTTCGACCGCGATTTCGACTGCGGAAAACGCCCCGGCTTCCAACGCGACCGACAGCGGATCCAAGTTCTCGGAGTTGTTCTCACGTTCGACCACCCCGGGCAGTTGCCCCGAACGCCACCGCCGTAAAATCCAGTTCGCCCGCAATGCGACTTCCGGGTCGGTGTCGCGGGCGGCGTCCTGGACGAGTTGCCGAAATTGATCGCGGTTCCCCCACATCTCCAGGGACGCCTTCTGCCGTTCGGCATAGCTGCCGCTCGCGAGGGTATCCGAAGTCGTCCCGTCGGGCATTTGGGCGGAGGCCGGGCGTGCAAACCAAGCAACCGCGAGGGAGCCGAGCAGCAGCGATGTGATGAGTGATCGTGTGGATCTCAAAACTGACCGTCCTCGTAAGCCCGGAATTCGGGCGTCAGTTGTCTGTGTTATCATGGGGCCCAGCATACCAAATGCTGTCCGTCCTTCCTGCACTCCCCTCCCGCCGCCTCGCTCGCGGAGCACATTCTGATGAGTCTCCAGCCCCGTTTTCTGTCCCACGTCCTCGTCCTCTGCGTTTCAACGTGGATCGGCACTTCCAACTGTAGCTCGAAAGAAACCGATTCGACGCAAAAGGCCGGTGATGCCTCGCAAAGCCAACCGTCTTGGCCACAATGGCGAGGCGTCAACCAAGACGGCATCGCACCGGAAGGTACCTATCCTCTTCGCTGGACGGAAAAGGAAGGCGTCAATTGGAGTTTGCAACTCTCGGGAACCGGAGGCAGTACGCCAGTCATCGCCGGCGACAAAGCATTTTTCACTCTCGGCGCGGCCGGCAACAATGAACTCGTCGGCGTTGACCTTACGAGCGGCAAGATCGCGTGGCAAACTTCCATCGGCAAAGATGCCGGCGGCAAGCATCGCAAGGGCAGCGGTAGCAACCCGTCCGCGGTCACGGATGGCGAATCGGTGTTCGCCTATTTCCGCAGTGGCGACCTGGCATGCGTCAGTTCGGAAGGCAAACTCCGCTGGTCAAAAAACCTGCAAACCATGTTCGGCAGCGACACGCTGTGGTGGGACCTTGGATCGAGTCCGACGTTGATGGGCGACATGGTGATTGTAGCAGTGATGCAGTCCGGTCCAAGTTATCTGGTTGCGTTTGATAAGCTCAGCGGGGACATCGTTTGGAAAGTCGATCGGATGTTGAACGCACCCGAAGAAGCGGCGCAGAGTTATGCGACTCCGGTTGCCATTCCATCCAAGGATTGGATCGCAGTCATGGGAGCAGACCACTTGACCGTGCATCATGCCAGCGACGGCCGAGAACTGGGACGCGTCGGAGGATTCAATCCCGATCAAGAAAAGTACTACCGCTCCATTTCATCACCCGCCGTTTCGGGTGACATCATCTTATGCCCTTACTCGCGCGGATCGACCGTGACAGCGATCCGGCTGAGCGATGTGGTTGCCGGAAAAGGACGTGACAGTGTGATCTGGCATCGCGATGACTTGGGAAGCGATGTTCCCACGCCCGCCATCGTTTCCGACCGTGCTTACTTCGTCGGTGATTCCAAGACAAAGAAAGGAGTCGTGTGGGCGGTGGACATCGAAACGGGGAAAACCGTCTGGCAAACACGGCTGCCCAAATCCCGCATTGGCTTCAGCAGTTCGCCGATCGTCGCCAACAATCATCTCTTTGTGACGGCCGAGAATGCGACGACCTATGTCATCGGCCCGTTGGACGCGAGCAAACCCGAGTTAGCAGAAACCAACCCGCTGGACGATAGCCAGCCGTTCACCGTCGCCAGCCCGGTCCCCTATCAAGACGGCTTTTTGATTCGAACCCGCAGTTCCCTTTATCGAATCCAATAGCGGTATCGCAGTCGCCCTCAAACTGTTGAAATAGTCGCTTTGCGGCCGCCTTCCCGTTTGGAGTTTCGTTGATGTATCGATTGACGATCGTTGTTTTGATCGTTTTGACCGCCGCCACCTTTCCTCCGCAGCAGGTTCGGGCACAGAACGGCGAGCTCATCGAAGGGCTGTTCCGAACTTGGGCCGGCGCACAGGTTGAAAAAGAACGCCGGAAGCGTGCAGAGGCCGAGGCGCGTACGCGGGAAGCCGAACGCCGGCGTGCCGCCGAGCTGAATTTGCCCGGTCGTGATCCCTATGAAGTTCAACTTCCGAGTGGATTCAGCCCCGGACCGGGGCGTGTGGTTCCGGGCGGCTCGTCGCTCGGCGGACCCGTGATCGGCGGCCTGCCCCCGCTCGGCCAAACCACACAGCGCCCGCGGCAGATCAACGTTCGCAGCCGAGCCGTGGCGGATTACGCGCAACGATTGGTGACCTTTTCCGGCGATTACGATCGATTGCTCGCCGAACTGCGACGAACATCTGCAAACAACGCTCACGTGCGAGCGCTGCTTCCCAAGGCCTTGGAAGTCTCCGCAACTTGTGACTCCATTTTGGGGCGACTCAATGGCTTGGATTCTCTCGCGACCATTGAGGCGTCCCATCGCTCGCTCGATCGACGCTACCGACATGTCTCATTTCGCGTCCGGTCCATCAACGGTCTCGATAACCGATTTGTCCCACTCGTTCGGCAGTGTGATCAAAGCTGTTCGCTGATGTGCGATCACTTGCAGATCCAGCCTCAATTCGATCGTGGCGCGTTGCGAGACATCATGATTACCGCCACGACTTACATGCAAGCTCTGATCGATGACTTGGAGTTGGCGACCATGGAGCGTGGTCGCTGCCGAACGTTGCAACATGATTGCCGACTGCTTCGTCAACAGTTGATTGCGGCGAGTCGGGAAATCGATTCGATGCGATACGATGAATGTGTGACGCGGTTCACCGACTTTGTCCTGCGTTGGAATCGATTTTCCGATCAAGTTTATCGTTTAAACGATCCTTTTCTGAGTCGGCGACTGGATCGCGTGAGTGAGTGCGGCGATCAGACGTACGCCTTGCTCTGGATGCCTCCGCCGATGAGCGTTTCGGAGGTGTCGGGGATTGCGAGTCGGTTGACGCACAACTTGGATGCGTTGTCCAAGTCAATGACGTTCTTTGCGCTGGCAAGAATGGATGCCAATCGTCAAGCGACGCTGCTCGCGTCAATGCGTGATCTGACTCGCTTGGCCGCGGACCTGGAAAGTCTAAGCGAAAGCCGAGCATCACAGCGTGACTTGCTGCGTTCGGCCGAAGCGTTCGATCGTCGTTGGTGCGAAGTCCAGCCCCTCCTGTCGGAGCTTCCATCAATCCGGCCGGGTTTGCTGTCCGAAACGGAACGCGGATGCCAGCAGCTTCGCGAAGTCTTCGGGTTCCAAGCCGACTACGCCACGCCCAATCGATTGACGGACCTGGTCAACGTGGCAGCCGCGCTGGAAGGAACAAGCGAAGCCCTTCGGCAGACGTTGAATTCCTACGGGCGATACCTACGCCCCTCGGAGTATCGAAAGGCGGTCACCGATTCGGCGAACAGTTTTTATCGTCATAGTCGCGAGTTGCACGAACTGTTGAGCCGTTCCCATCGTTTAGGAGACCGTGGACACCTTGCTAAGATTCGTGAGGAAGCCGAACATTTGTTGTCCGACTGGAACCAACTGGCGGCCGATCTGAACGAAGTGGAATCGAGAGGCCTGACCGGAACGCGGGCCCTCAAAGTCAGGCGTCTGCAACAAGAATTGGTGCCTCAAGTTGGTCAGATTGGCGCCGCTTTGGTCGCTTTCTAACCGGCGGCGCCCAAACGATCTCCCTCATTAACTTATTGACTCGATGGCCATTCAGAGAAATCCAACGCGCCCGGTTGCAATCGGTGACATCGTCATCGGGGAGGGGCACCCGATCGCCGTCCAAAGTATGACGGCAACCAAGACACAGAACATTGACGCAACGGTCGCGCAGGCGGAAGCCTACCGTGAGGCCGGCGCGGGTGTCGTGCGAATCGCGGTCGATAGCGACAAAGACGCCGCTGCCCTGGCTGAGATCCGTGCTCAAACGCGTGCGAATTTGGCCGTCGATCTGCAAGAGAACTTCAAGCTCGCCGAGGCCGTCGCGCCCCATGTCGACAAGATTCGGTACAACCCCGGACATCTTTATCACCACCAACGAGACAAGAGCTGGCAGGAAAAGGTCCGCTTCATCATCGACCAAGCCGTCGCAAATGATTGTGCCGTGCGAATTGGCGTCAATTGTGGGTCCGTCGATCCGGACAAGAAGGAAAAGTACGACCCCTCGGATTCCATCACGCCGATGCTGGAAAGCGCACTGGAGCACTGCGAATTCGTGGACTCGCTCGGGTTTCACCGCTACGTGGTCTCACTGAAAGACAGCGACCCCCAAAAAGTCATCGAAGTCAATCAGCGGTTCGCCGAAACGCGACCCGATGTCCCCCTTCACCTCGGCGTGACCGAAGCCGGCATGCCCCCCGATGGAATCATCAAGACACGGATCGCATTCGAGCAACTGATCGGTAAAGGGATCGGCGACACGGTCAGGGTTTCGCTCACGTTGCCGAACGACCGCAAGCCGGAAGAAATCAAAGCGGGTCAAGAAATCGTCGACGACATCTACTCTGGTCGCGTTCGCACCGTCGTGCGTCTCAACGAAAAGGCTCTCAATATCATCAGTTGCCCGAGTTGCTCGAGAGTTGAGAATGAGGCCTTCATCGACTTGGCGGAAAGTGTCAAAGAGATGACCGAGTACGCCAAGGATCATGATGTGACCATCGCCGTAATGGGTTGCCGCGTGAATGGTCCCGGCGAAACCGATGATGCGGATCTGGGGCTTTGGTGCGGTCCCGCGAAAGTCAATCTCAAGCGTGGCACCGAAGCCTTGGGCGCATTCGGCTACGACGAGATTCTGCCGCGGCTCAAGCAAGAACTTGACGCCATCATCTCCACCAAAGTCTGACTCCCTCTTCATGCCGAAGCCGCTGCGAGTCTTGCTGACCAATGACGATGGAATCGATGCGGAAGGCCTGCACGCACTGCATCGATCGGTCACGCAAGTCTTCCACACGCATTTCATCGATCAGCCCTACGAGATCTTTGTCGTCGCACCCGACCGCGGTCGCAGTGAATGCGGACACAGCATCGAAACCTCGACGTCGCTAAAGGTCACGACCCGTGAGCCGGATTGGTTCGCCGTCAACGGGACTCCGGTCGATTGCATTCGCGTTGCCCAATACGCACTGAAATTACGACCCGACGTCGTTTTCTCGGGAATCAACGCGGGTGCAAACTTGGGCGTCAACTTGATGGTCAGTGGGACCTTTGCCGCGGCGCGCGAGGCGAGTCTGTTGGGCATCCCCGCGCTGGCAGCCTCACACTACCGTCGGCCGGACGTCGATCGCACTTGGGACCACGCCCCGACTTGGCTTGCCGACACGGTTTCGAATTTCGTGGCACAATGCGTTGCTTCGACCGATCGTCCCGACCCTGAGAACTCCGAGGCTGCAAGAATCAGGCCCGCGTTTCTTTGGAATGTCAACCTGCCCGCGATCACTCCCCGACGCGAGGGTGAATCATTCGCGGTCCCGCCTGCCATCACCTGCGATGTCGATCGGTGTCCCATCGATCGCGATGGAAGCGTGGCAGCTGATGGCAATGTCCGTTTCGACTTAGACTTTCATGGACGTGCACGCGAAGCGGGGCGGGACGTCGATCAATGCTTTGGTGGCAAGATCACCGTCAGCGAGCTTTTTCCGCATTGCTTTTAGGGCGACTGATATGAATGACTCCCTGAATCCGTATCAAGCACCGCTGGCGATCGATCCATCAGAGCCGGCGGAGGATTTAAGTTGGGACCCTGAGCGATTTACGACCGCCAGACGCGGCCTGATGACCATCTACGCTTGCCTGTTGGTCTTCAGTTTTGTGTTTCTCTGCTCGCTCGTCGGTTCCATTCTGATGGGGACGATGGGATCACCCGTCGCCTTCGGTTTTGTCTTGATCGTGTTTACACTGGCGATTGTCGGCAACTTTTTGGGGATCTTTATTGGACTGCTGATGTGTGGGTCCGTCCCGCGGGAATCCCGTGCGGCGGAGATGTCACGTTTGGCGGCGATCATGCAGGCAACGATTTTTGTCGTCCTGATTCTTGGATCCCGATGGAACCCCGCGCCCGGGCTGTCGTTAATTGCGCTGGTTCTTCGGCAGTTGCCGATCCTTTTGGGGGGCGGCGCGGCGATTTGCTTTGCGATCTATTTGAGACGATTAAACCAATTCTTGCGGCAACGAGCTGCGGAGCGTTCAGCACGAATTCTTCTTTGGTTGGTCGTCGCCAACCTCGTTTGCTACGTACTGATCGGCATGGTCCTGCCCTGGGTCATGTTGTCGCTGTTTCCCAACCGCTCGGTTTCCTTTGCAGTGATGGGCATTCCCGGCCTGGTCCTGAGTCTGCTGTTGTTGGTCACCTATATCAAATATGCCAGTCTTGTCAGATTAACCGCCCGGACGATCGAACGAGGCTCAATTCGGTACGCAGGCTGATTGGCGTCGGTCGACACGCGGTTAAACTGACCGACGATCTTGTCCGTCAGTCTTCCGATCCTCAAGGCCTCTCATCGTGTCTTCTGATTCTCACTCGGCGCTCCTCAGTTCCATCAAATCGCGCAACTGCAACGTCGGCGTGATCGGGTTGGGCTATGTCGGACTACCTCTCATTGATGCGTTCATCAACGCAGGATTCTGCTGTACCGGCTTCGATGTCGACCCTAAGAAAATCGACTCTTTGTTGAAGGGTGAAAGCTACATCCAGCACATCGGCAGCGAAAAAATCGCCGCGTGGCTCGAAAAGAAACAGTTTGACGCGACGGACAAAATGGAGCGTCTCGGCGAACCCGATGTGCTTCTCATCTGCGTTCCCACGCCATTGGACTCGGCTCGCGATCCTGATCTTCGCTATGTCGTTAGCACGTGCGAGTCGATCGCCAAATCAGTCCGCAAGGGCCAATTGATCGTGCTGGAAAGCACCACTTATCCGACGACGACGCGAGACGTCATGGTCCCAATCCTGGAACAGTCGGGATTGAAAGCCGGCACCGATTTCTTTGTCGCCTACAGCCCGGAGCGGGAAGATCCCGGCAATCCCGATTTCTCCGCCGCCGGAATTCCAAAGGTCGTCGGTGCGATTAGCGAACCCAGCTTGGAAGTTGCCAGCTTGCTGTACGAATCCGCCGTCGCGGGGGTCGTTCCGGTCAGCACCTGTGAGGTCGCGGAGGCCTCCAAGGTGTTGGAGAACATTTACCGCGCCGTGAACATCGCGCTCGTCAACGAACTGAAAGTCATCTTTGATGAGATGGACATCGATGTGTGGGAAGTCATCAACGCGGCAAAAACGAAGCCTTTTGGTTTTCACGCCTTCTATCCAGGGCCCGGACTTGGTGGTCACTGCATTCCGATCGATCCGTTCTACCTTTCGTGGTTGGCACGGAAACAAGGCAAGACGGCCCGCTTCATCGAACTGGCCGGCGAAGTCAATCGTTCCATGCCTGAATACGTGATCGCGAGAACGTCCGAGTTCCTGAACGAAGTCAAGAAACCGATCCGGGGAAGCAAAATTTGTTTGCTGGGCGTCGCCTACAAGAAGGACGTCGACGATGCCCGCGAGAGCCCGTCGTTCGAGCTGATGGAAATGCTTCTCAAGCACGGCGCGGACCTCTCTTACAGCGACCCGCATATTCCGTCCTTGCCCGCGGTACGACAACACGATTTACCGGCCATGGCTAGCCAAGCATTGACGCCTGAATTCTTGGCCGAACAGGACGCAGTGCTTATCTCAACGGATCACACCGCATTCGACTACGACCAAATCGTTGGCGGTGCGGCCCTGGTGATCGACACGCGTAATGCGACACAGCACGTGCGTGAAAACCGCGACAAAATTCGCAAGTGCTAAGCGAAGCTTCGCATCGCGGGAGCAATCAGTAGCCAGGGGCTTCCAGCCTGTCGCCCTTGATGAAGCAATCTGGAAGCGTTGGCTAAAGGGTCAACACGATCTTGCCGCCGACGGAGTCGGTTTCCTGCAGGCGGTGTGCTTCCGCGGCTTCGTCGAGCGTGAGAGTGTGGGCGATGTTGGCCGTTAGCTTTCCGGCTGCCATCCAGTGGTTCATGTC
>JBCBOO010000145.1:0-16030 GCA_039821235.1 Planctomycetota bacterium | reverse complement strand
TGGTCGAAGAGTTGGATGCGGCGGCGGTACAGTCCGCCGCACAAAAATACCTGGTGCGGAACAACCGAACCGTCGGTCTCTTCATTCCCTCGGAAACGGCCGATCGCGTCACGATCCCGGATTCGACGGACTTTATCGCTCGTTTGGAAGGCTACAAAGGACGCGAGGTGGTGCAGGCGGGTGAGAATTTTGATCCATCCCCGGCCAATATCGAAGACCGCACGTTGCGTGGTGAGATGGCTCCTGGCCTGCAGTTCGCGTTGTTGCCCAAGTCGACACGAGGCGAAACCGTTTCGATGCTTCTGACGCTCCGATTCGGCACCCCAGAAACGTTGGTCGACCGACGTGCCGCCGCAGAATTGCTCGGGACGGTGATGTCACGTGGCACCGAGTCGATGGACTACCAAACACTGCAAGACGAATTGACGCGTCTTCGTGCCGAGATGTCCGTCTCGACCACGCCGGGGCTCCTGCAAGTCACCGTCAAAACGAAACGTGAGAATGTTTCGGAAGTGCTTGAGCTCGTTGGCGACGTGTTACGTCATCCCGAACTGAGTCAAAAGGAGTTTGATGCGGTCAAGTTGCAATTGATCACGGGACTGCAACAACGTCTCAGTGACCCGACGGCGCTTGCCGTGCGTGCGGTGCAGCGAGCCACCTCGCCCTATGGTTCGGACGACATTCGGTACGTCCAAACACTGGAGGAAGAGATCGAGATGTACGAGAGCGTCGAACTGGGAGAACTGCGGTCGCTGCACGAAGAGTTGCTATCCGGTCAGCGTGGTGAACTCGCAGCCGTCGGTGCGTTCGATCCCGACTCCTTGAAATCGGAAGTCCTTGGGATGCTCGCCGGTTGGAAATCGGATACCGAGTACGTTCGTGTCGATCGTCCCGCCAACGTGCGTGCCGAAGGCGAACTATCCGAAATCAACGTTCCGGATAAAGCCAACGCATTTTTCTTCTCCACGATGCAAATGGAGTTGCCAGACACTGCACCCGAGTTTGCTCCGCTGGTGTTGGGGAATTTCATCTTCGGTGGCGGCTCGCTGAGCAGCCGACTTGGTAATCGCGTGCGTCAACAGGAAGGCCTGTCGTACACGGTTCGCAGTTCGCTCGGGCCGAGACCCAAGGATGGCCGCAGTGACTTTGTCGTCTACGCGATCACGAACCCCGAGAACAAAGACAAGCTGATGGCGGTGATCCGCGAAGAGTTTGAAAAACTTCGCGAAGACGGCGTCACCGAAGAAGAGCTCGAAAAAGCCAAGACGGCCTACCTGCAAGGCGAGCGTGTTCGACGCACGAATGACGGGGCGCTCGCCGGCGAGTTGGTCCAGTCGCTGTTCCTTGATCGAACGATGAAATTCGATCAGGAATTCGAAGACCGGATCCAATCGGCAACCGTGGAATCGGTGAACCAGGCGATTCGCAGTTACCTGAGCTGGGAAGCGATGGAAAAGGCGGTCGCGGGCGATTTCGAAAAGGCAGCGGAGACGGGCGAATCTCCGTAAGGCGGATCATGACCGTTAGCGGTTCGTGAACTTTTCGTGAGCCAATGATGAGACATTGCTGAAGATGCTCGTTCAAACGGCCGGGAGAGGCTAACCAACGTTCAGTGGCCGATACACTCCCGGGGGGTTATCCATCCGCAGGCAGCGTCCAACCGGACGCTGCACTATTCGGCGAAGTCACTTCGGCAAATGTCTCGACTAGAAAAGCAGCTCGCCCAGCACTCGGGCGAAAAATTAATTCGAATCGATTGGCCGAGCGATGAAGTAGTGGACGCACCTGCGATCCGCAAGCAGCTCGTCAAAGAGATTGATTCGCACACTCATCGGATTCCACTGGACCTCCGCGGCGTTCGCGGAGCCCCGCCCGAACTGGTTGAAATTTTGGTTGATATGCGACGTTACGCGATGTCGCAGTCAAAAATCCTATCCACGACTTGGATCCTACCACCGCTTCGGGACGCAATTCAAAAGCGGTTGCACCAACCCATCGGATCGACCGTCAAACCGTCTGCGAAGCCGGAGAACGAAGCGGCCTCAGATCTCGCAGAAAAACTCTTGCGCAATGCGAAAGAGCAAGAAAAGCAGGAATACGATCTCAAGAGTGCAGAAAAGCTCAATCGCCCAAAGAAAATCAAAAAAACGCTCACCAAACGTCAGCGATACGTGCGTCTTGCCGCGGCGGTTCTTGGCGGAACACTGGTCGTGTTGCTGGTCGGTTCTCTGATCATTTTTACCCAGCAAGACGCCTCCATCATTGTGCCTGAGAAAGGGTTCGAATCACCCTAAACGATGGACGGGTGATCCAGTGTTGGGCTTCTGATTCAATCGCCCGCTGGCGGTGCGCGTCTCAAGCCTAAAATGAAACGCTCACAGAGAACTGGAAAGCCCATCCGACGTGCCGCTACCGAGCCAAGTTTGGTCCTTGCCATCGCCCCCGCGATCTAGCGGAAAGATGAGATCGTCTGTGAAATTTGTCGAGCGAGTATCGCCCCGCCTTACGGCCGTCGTCGATCAACCGTTGCGGTGTTGTGAAATCGTACCAGGGCCAATGCCCCACATCGGGTCGAATCACGACATCCGCGTTCGGCAGGGCGTGCCGACGACAGATTTGTTCCGCACACTCCTCCATTCGCATGACGATCTCAATCGCCGACTGCAACTCGTCCACTTGCGTCATCGTGCTCCCCACATCAATCGCAATGGTCAGCGGTAGGGCATAACTCTTGGCGACCGAAACCGGTATTGAATCAACGACGCCGACATCACACAGCAAGTAGTCGTCCCAAGGAATCGGCGGAAAGAACCCGGGGATGGCTGTGGACGCCAGGATCGCCTTGCGAAGTGAGCCTCGCTCCAAGACGACTTGCCGTCCAGACTTCAAGTCGATGGCAACCACGCTGAAAGGAATGGAGGTGTCTTGAAGATCGATATCAGGAATCGCCCATTCGATCGCCTCAACGAGGATCTCGTTGTTCAACAACGCATTGTTACCCGCCAAACGTGTTAGACGATGTCCATGCGAGACAATTCGCATCAGTCGACCGTACCAACGCCCGAACCACTCAAGCGCCGAAGCCGATGGATTCGGTGACACACCGGAGGCATCTCCCATCAAGCGTTTGCACTTGTCGGAAAACATCGGCGAGCCGAGCAATTCGATCGCGTTTGCCTGCACCTGTTTGATATCCGGATTGGCGGCGTACATGCCGCCGATCAAACTTCCGATGCTGACGCCCACAATCTGCTCGGTTTGAATGCCCGACTCGCCGATCGCCTCCATGGCTCCGAGATGTGCCAACCCTCTTGCGCCGCCGCCGCCAAGGGCAACGGCGGCAGTCGTCCTCGGACGTTTCCCAATTGCATCCATCTGCGTTTACCTCCACAAAATCCTACGAGTACGACTGCAACACGTTTCCGGCTTCGACTCCTTTCAATTCCGACCATCCTTCTTCGGTGATCGTTTTCCCAAGCGATGTACTCGCGCGAAAATCTGCATCGCTTGGACGTCCACCCATCATCCTCCGGCGAAGACTCGTGCACATGACGTCTGCTGCACGACGCGTGATTTCATCTTCGCTACGCAAGGCATACAACGATGTCACGACGACGGTGACCGCATCTTGAACCTGCAGCGACAGTGCCGACATTCGGCATTGCCGATCGGCCAGCTTCAGTTGATGCTTGCGCATCGTGTCGCTGATTCGGCGGCCGCTGGATCCCAAGTAGGACTGCGCGAACGCCAGGTGCTCTCGCAATCGCTTGTCCTGTCGCCCGACCTTGACGGCAGTCCAGTTCGTTCGGCGGATTCGGTTGCCGACGTACCACGTTCCGTAGTCCCAAAGTGGTTTTCGAAGAGCCCACGCATGCGCGGGATTCAGCGGATTGGGCTGCGACACGCCGAGCGATTGCAACGTGCGACCGATGGGCTCGAAGTATCGCTTTCCGTGATCTTTCACCAAGGACTTGAAGAAGGCCATTCCGAGCATTTCGCCCTCACCCTCATAAATGCAGGGCGCAAGGAAGTCATGGACGTTGTCTCCGAAGAGGTGTCCCTGCAAGAACGAACGACCGCCGTGCGTCTTCATGAATAGCTCGATGGCGGCTTCCTTCTGCATTTCGCTGCCAAAGATCTTGGCAATGATGCATTCCATTTCACCGCGATAACCTTGATCAAGCAGCCCCGCACACCACTGGGTCAACGCATCACATGCCACGATCATTCCCGCCAGGCGACCGATGCGGTGCCGGACGAGTTCGCGTTTTTCGATCGCTTGCCCATACGTCACTCGAAAACCTGACCAAGGCAGCATCTCAGCCAACATCCAACGCATCGCACCGGCCGCGTTTGCACACAGCGACACTCGCCCCAAATTCAGGCCGTGATAGGCGATCGTCAATCCGTCGCCATGCTTGGGTATCAAACGGTTGGCAACCGGAACTCGAAACCCGTTGAACACCAACCCGTTGTTTTGGGCTCGGCGAAGGGCGTAGATTCCGTAACGATTGATTCGAAACGTCTCGGTATCCGACTTCGGCAACTCAACGACCAAGACGCTCGGGACACCATCAATTTTGCAAACCAGGCCGATCGTTCGCCCATAGGTTGCATTGGTGATAAAGAGCTTTTCACCGGTTACGACATATTCGTCACCCTCTCGCACCGCCGTGGTCTGGAGCGCCGTCAGGTCACTGCCGGCCCCCGGTTCGGTCAACGCGAACGCGGATAGACGAGATCCATCCGCCAAACCGGGTAGAAACTCGCGTTTCTGTTCGTCGGTGCCGAAGGATCGCACGGGGTCGACGGCTCCGATACATCCATGGACGCTTGCCAGTCCGGCGACGGTCGGATCGATCGTGGCCATCTGCGTGATCATGTGCGTGAACTCACGCATGTTCGCGCCGGCACCTCCGTATTGACGATCGACCAACATTCCCCAGTAACCGGCATCACCCAGATCACGCAGCGCACCGACATCGATCTTGTCATGCGAATTGAAGAGCGAATGCTTTCTTCGATGCGTGCGGACGATGTCCAATGATCGATCAACCACCCGATCGACATCCTCGGACAGTTCCGGCGGAGAAGCTGCGAACAGCTCCGTCGCGACATCGTGGTCCCAAACGGCCCGGTGGATCGGGCTGTTGACGGTCTTGTACTGCTCGGCGAACAGGTCTTCGACTTGATCATCCGCCGAATCGATGACACCTGTGCGCGAAGCCTCTTCGGCGGACGCGCCGCCGAGTCGCAAGGCAACCTCTGCAAACGAAGGCTCCTGCGAGACCGCTGGTTCAGATGCAACCTCTGGATCATGGGAGGCTCCCTTGTCTTCGCCGCGAACCGCGGGCTCGGATGCCGGCCGGCGTGCCTTACCAGGTGCGCCCTCGTTTCGTGGAGAGACGACGGGTGATCGGTCGGTCGATGCCTCGTGAGACGAAACCGTGTTGGAATCAAATTCTAAACTCATCGGATAACACTCCCAAAAACGAGAAACAAACCCCTACCGAAAACCGCATGCCACAGTCTCATGCCATTGAGCTTTCCTTCCGTTTCACTAAGTCGACCATCGTCTTCCGCTAGGCCGGAGGGCCGAACGCCCTTTGCCGTGGGGCTTACAGTCCGCTCGCCCGGATGATGACACCGAACTAGGAAACGACGTGAACCGCTGACTGTCCGCTTGGCCGGTCTTGTCCGAGTAAACGCAAGTTGTCGCGAAACGTTTCCTGGCCGACGGATTCAATGACCGTCAAGGGACCTCCGCGATGCGGGGCGAACCCGGTTCCCAGCACCATTGCCAGGTCAATGGCCCAAGCGTGTTGGACGATTTTCTCATCACGACACCGCGCCGCCTCGGCGAGCATCGGATAGATCAGTTCGCGCTGAAGTGGACTGAATCCGTCTTCGACAAATCGATCGACATCGACCTTGCGTCTTGGTGGCATCACGACATCCTTGATTGGCAGGCTCGATCGCTCGCGTGCTTGTTTGCGACGCCCGTGGTAGTCGTAGAATCCGAGCTTGGTTTTCACACCACACTGGTTTTCACGCACCATCGCTTCCAGGAATGTGATCACCTGACTCGACGATTCCACCGTGTCGCCAAGTGTTCCCGCGACATTCAGTGCGACGTCCAAGCCGACTTGGTCGAGCAATTCGACCGGTCCCATTGGCATCCCAAACCGGCGTGCCTCTCGATCAATCTTCTGCGCCGATTCACCTTGCAACACGAGGGCGATGGCTTTGCCAAGGTACGGAAACAGAATGCGGTTAACGATAAACCCAGGTGAGTCCGTTGTCACGACAGGCGTTTTTCCGAGGGCTTTGACAAACGCAACCAATTTTTCAATCGTGGCATCATCGGTTTGCTCACCCCGGACGACTTCCACCAACTCCATGCGATGCACCGGGTTAAAGAAGTGTACGCCCGCGAATCGCTTCGGCTGCTCCAACACGCTCGCCATTTCGGCAACCGAAAGCGCCGATGTATTTGTGGCAAGAATGGTTGAACGGGTTGTCGCTTTTTCGGCCGATACGAAGACACGTTGCTTGACATCCATCCTCTCCACGACGGCTTCGATCACACAATCGGTGTCCGACAACACCGACGCCTCGGCCGAGAGCTCAATACGGTCTCGGAGCGCGGCCAATTCTGCTGCCGACAGGTGCTTTCGTTTACCGTAGTCCGCCAGCATGCGGTCAATCCGCTGGCGAGCCATGTCCACAGCAGCTTCGTCCACCTCCTTGACCCGTACGTCAAATCCACGCGTCGCGGCGAGTTGAACAATGCCCGCCCCCATCGCTCCGGCGCCGATCACACCCAGTTTTTGTATGGGACGTTGATGAATCACGCGGACCGAACCGGGCGCCCAAGTGGTCAGTGTCCGCGCCGCTTCGCGTGAAAAGAACAACTGCAAGAGACTTCTGCACGTCGGTGTTTCCAACAGTTTGGCAAACTCGGAACGCTCCGCCGCAAGACCTTGTTCCTTCGAACGAAAGCCCAGCTCGATTGCATGAATCGCCGATGCGAGCGCCGGATAATGATCGACTTTTTTGGCAACCTTCTTTTCCGCGGTTGCAAGAATGTAGTTGCGGACGGGAGGCAGTCGCTCGAGAAATGCCATCGCGCGAGACTGGCCGGCGAACTTTGGCAGGTGTCCGTTGGACAAAACCGATTGAATCAACCGATTCACTTCATCCTCCCAGCGGCCAGGACGAATCGCTCGGTCCACCAGACCACTGGAATACGCTCGGTCCGCGGACAGATGTTTTCCGGTCAGGATCATTTCAAGCGCGTCCGCCAGCCCGACGACGCGGGGCAGGCGTTGTGTTCCGCCCCAGCCGGGAATCAGTCCCAGCTTGATCTCCGGCAAGCCAATCTTGGTGCTGGTATTGTCACGCGCGATGCGATAGTCACACGCGAGCGCCCACTCAAGGCCTCCCCCAAGACACGGTCCGTGGATGAGTACCATCGTGATCATCGGCAACGCCTCGAGCCGATCAAAGACCTCCTGGCCGCGACGCAGCATCTCTTCAGCTTCGTCGGGTGACTTGATCTGCCGAATGACATCCACATCCGCACCGGCCAAGAAACCACTCTCCTTGCTGCTTTCAAAGATCACCAATCGGATGTCATCGCGGACTTCCAGTTCGCCGAGAATCAAATCCAGCTCAGTGAGAACGGATGCATCGATCACGTTCATCGGCCGTCCAGGAACGTCGAGCCGGATCGTGGCCACCCCTCGGTCATCCACTTTGACTTCGAAGTTTTTGTAATCTTTCCCGTTCATCTTCAAACCTCCCTTTGAGTTTCGACGACCATTGCCACGCCCTGCCCGCCACCGACACACAACGTGGCCAGTCCGCGACGCAACCCTCGCTCACGCAGCGCACGTAGCAGCGTCAGCACCATCCGCGTTCCCGTCATTCCCACCGGATGTCCGAGTGCGATCGCACCTCCGTGGACATTCAGAATTTCTTCATCGATCTTTCCCAGCGGTTTCGAAAGGCCCAATTCCTGCTCCGCAAAACGCGATGACTCAAAGGCTCGCTGGCAGGCGATCACCTGCGCGGCGAATGCCTCATTGAGCTCGATCAGCTCGAAGTCGCTCATTGACAAACCCGTTTCTCGAAGGAGCTTTGCGGTCGCGTAGACCGGCCCCAGTCCCATTCGGCTCGGATCACATCCGGCCACCGAAACATGGGTGATGTACCCAAGCGGATCGCCAAAGCGTCGCGCAGATTCTGCTTTCGTTAAAACCAACGCGGCCGCACCGTCGGTCAACGGGCAACTGTTCCCCGCCGTCACCGTTCCGGCCACATCAAAGATGGGACGGAGGCGAGCGAGTTGCTCAAGCGACTGAGCCTCACGCGGCCCGTTGTCACGTTCCATCTTGCCGGCATCTGACTCTACCGCGGAGATTTCGCCGGACAAAAAACAGCGTTCGCGAGCCGCCGCCGCTTTCTGATGACTACGAAGTGCAAACGCATCCTGGTCATCGCGTGAAATCGCAAACTCTTTGGCAAGGATTTCGGCGGTCTGCCCCATGTTGAGTCCCGAGACCGGATCGGTCAGTCCGAGCTGGACGCCGATCACTGGACGAAAGTGTTTCGGCCGAAACGACGCGAGCGTGCGCAGTTTTTGCATCATGGTTTTGCTGCGGGCGAGTCGCATCCAAATGGCGGCTGCGTCGCGGCGGAATAGCATCGGAATAGCGGACATCGACTCCGTGCCGCCCGCAATGACCGTCTCCGACCTCCCAGATTCGATCGTATCCCCGGCCGACAAAATGGATTCCATGCCGGAAGCGCAGTTTCGATTGACCGTGTGTGCGACATGCGACTGCGGCATTCCGCTCGAAAGTGCAATCACACGAGCGATGTTGGCGGCGTCGGGAGGACCGGCAACGTTGCCCATCACCAATTCCTGCACGTCGGCGATCGAGAACGAGTCCGTTTGTTTCGCCGCTGCCTCCACCGCAGCACGGACCGCGTGGGTGCCAAGCTGAACGGCATCGGTCGCGGCAAGCGTTGTGAAAGACTTTGCCATGGGCGTTCGCTTGCCCGCAATCACGGCAAGGGGATGTCGCTTCTTCATTGCCCGGCCTCCTCATTTAGGTTCACAACCGTTTGTCCCGGAGACGACGGGTCATCCGGGTTTATCAGTTGTTCTCGAAGTTGCCTGCGGATCAGTTTGCCGAGAAAGTTCCGCGGCAACTCTCCGGTGTGCTGCGTGTATCCGCGCGGACGCTTGTGAGCCGATAGGTGCTGTTTGCAGTATTGGTCGATCGCTTCGACATCCAACGGCTTTCCACCGGCGGTGACCACAAACGCGTGAACGGCTTCACCGCGTTCTCGGTCGGGTACTCCGACCACTCCCGCATCGGCGATCCAATCGCATTCGCAGAGTGCGTTCTCAACATCACTTGGATAGACGTTGAACCCGGAGGTGATGATCAAGTCCTTTCGGCGACCGACGATGCTGTACCATCCATCCGGATGCTTGACGGCCAAATCACCGGTGTGTAACCAACCCTCGGCGACCACGTCGCGAGTCGCAACGGGATCATTCCAGTAGCCCAGCATGCATTGGGGCCCCCGAACGAGTAACTCACCGACGTCGCCATCGGGCACGTCGCGAAGACTGCCGTCATCTTCATGGGACACAATTCGGCACTGCGTTTCCGGAAGCGGCAGGCCGATCCGACCGTACTGTGGAACATCGAAGAGATGTCCGACATGCGTGACCGGCGACGACTCGCTCAACCCGTAGCCTTCGACCACCTGCGGACCGGAGGCAAGTTCACCATCAGCCCTCTGTCGGCAGTGATCGGTAAATTCGCGGGCGACGGATTCCTCCAGCGGCGCCCCTCCCGAGATGACCCATCGAATCGAGTCCAACGCATCGCTGGGGCGTTCACGCAATCGTGCGTTCATGGCGACCAGCATCGCCGGCACCGCGTGAAACACCGACGGGCGAAAACGTTCGATCATCTGGATCGTCTTTACGGTTTGGTAGCGATGATGCAGCACCAGTGTTGCGCCCATCGCCGCCCCGCCCATCACGGTCGCGCTCATGCCGTAACTATGGAAGAACGGCAGAACGCCCAACATGGTTTCTTCGCCGAAGGAACGTTGCGTCCATTCGTACTGCTGCCACGCATTGGCGACCATGTTTTGGTGGCTCAGCGTGACCGCTTTCGGGTCACCCGTCGTTCCTCCCGTGGGAAGGATGTAGGCGGGGTCCGACTCTGGTGTGATGGAGATGGGTTGCCAAGCCTGCCTCGTGCCGCCCTCTCCCGCATCATTGGCTTCGACTTCTTCCCAGAACCAACCCACTCGATTGCTCGCGGGATCGGGACGATGCGTCAATTGCTGGTAGCCGCGTTTGAGCAGATAACCGAGTTGTTCATGGGCGGGCAAGTGTTTGCGAATCGAGACCAGCAACGTTGTCCGCACATCGTCACTCGCTTTGGGCAACAGCGACGAAAGCAGGTCGAGACCGATGACATAACGGCACTTCGTCTTCTCCAGCAGTTTTGCGACTTCGCCGGCGACCATCAGCGGACTGATTGCCAAGACGATTCCACCGGCACGCCAAACCGCGTTCGCGGCAATGATGTACTCGGGAACGTTAGGAAGCAGAAGACCGACGCGATCACCGGGCGCGACACCCAGTCGCTGCAACATCGCGGCGGCGCGAATGGTGTCGGCATTCAAGTCCCGATAGGTGAGTGACTTGTCGCCATAAATCACCGCCACGCAATCGGGTAGTTGCTCCGCCGCATGTTGCAGCAAGCCAAAAGCCGGCAAACCACGATAATGATCAATGCCACGAGGCGGCTGTTCGTGTGAAGCCACCGATTGCGCTGAGAAACGACTCGGCCGCCGTGCGGCAGCCGCGGAACCTTGGTGAGGTTCTGCATCAGGCCCACGCCTGAGCACCGAATCGAAATCCGACGGACCAACCATAGGTCTCCTCCGTCTGAAGCCAATTCCTTCCTGGAGAAAAGCGTCTGCGGTATCACCCGAGCGAGCGACACGACCGCAATTCCAGTGGCTCGTGAGAAGAGGCTCCGTTTCGCCCACTCTTCCAAGTGGAAGCGGCGAACCGCAGTATCCGAAACGGAGCCTTACGAGGAATCGAAAAGTCACGTGCGGTTCAGGCACGTGGTGACGAGCGTTTGGCGTCACAACCTTGCCGGCAGCCAACGTCGAGACCGAGCCTGCTCGCCATCACTGCTTGCAATGAATACTACCGCAGGAAGCTCGCAAAGTGAAGTAAAATCTCACTAAAAGCAAATAAAGAAAAATGCTACCCCCTTAGGATGGGCGGGCATGGCGAGGCTCCGCCGCAGTCTGGTGGGCAGATCGAAAGCGTTTGGTTGGATCAGTAGTAGTAATCGGGCAGCATTTCGCCACTCGCTTTCGTTCCCAACGCTCCCCAAAGTCCGTGCGGGCTGGGCGAATTCGGGGCATACATTCCCTTGCCGTCGGTACGCACGGTCTCCGCTAGGAAATCCCCGGAATCGATCGAGTCCGTCATGAAGATGACGGCGCCATCGCACATCGCAAAATGGGCACCGCCTGAGTGTCGGCTGCTGGCACCAAGCAATCCGATCGTGGTGGAGTCACCGCCGAAACAGAGCGGTGAGTTCGGTGGCGAAATCGTGTTGAAGCCGGTCATGAGCGGCATCGCATCGGCCCAGCGAAATCCACGTCCTTGAGAGCGCATGGTCGGTAGCGTCGTACCTGTCATCCAAAAACGCGGACGGTCCGCATCGATCTGTCCAGAACAAATGGAAATGTCTGTCAGCACTCCGGGTGACCAGCCATTGTTAATGGAAGGAGCCGTGCGCGCGTCTTCGTCACCCAAGTCGGTGCAGATTTCGCCCAGCATGATTGTGGAGGACAGTCCGTCGGTGACGTCATCAAACGAGGTGACTTGGCGAGGAACGAAGGCCCCACGCCCGGTGACCAACATGGTTTTTTCGCCACTCGGTGACCACTGCTTGTTCTCGTATCGCCACCGGCCTTGATCGAGTCCTTCGATGGCATCACCCAAGCAAGCAACGTAGTTGTTGCGTCCGAGGCCGGGCAACCCAACACCCGGGTCACTGGGGCAGCGAAAGGCATTCACTTCACTGCCCCAGGGCGAGTAACTAGTAAACGAAGGAGACGGTCCCATCGGAGCGTAGGTGATTTGAGGAATGGCTGCTTCATCCGCGTCCAAAAAACCCATCTCCCCATAGCCTCCGAAGGAGGAGCCACCGCCGGAGAGTCCGGCAATGATATCCGAGCCACCGCCTTCACCGGTGTAGGCACCACTGATGCTCTCCCAAAGTGGAGTATGTCCCACGAAGGGCGTAATCGAGACCAAGAAACTCAAGCGGAATTGATTGGTCGTTGCGGGATCATTCGCGTTGTTGAAGGTTCCCGTCCCATGAAGCGGTAAGACTTTAAAGGCGGCGTGATACTGCGTGACCCCGAGTGAGACCTGCCGAAGGTTATTGCTGCAACTCATTCGCCTAGCCGCCTCACGTGCCGCTTGAATCGCCGGCAAGAGCAGTCCAACCAGTACGCCGATAATGCCCACCACCATCAGCAATTCGAGCATTGTAAAGCCTTGCCTCGGCCGGCCAACTTTCATCGCAACAATCCAGTACGGAGATCGGTTCCCATCACTTGCGACCGATAGCGTATCATACGAATTCACCACCGTGGTTATGACTTCCCTTGTCGCCCTCCGTCGCCTGTCGCAATGCTTCGCCCCCTCCTTCGAAATCGCCAAGCGGCAAGCGATCCGGGATCGGCAATCGAACTGGTGGAGCGGTGCCTTCAATCGGCGATCGAATGTGGCGCCAGCGACATCCACTTTCATCCGCGGCGAGAGAGTTGGGACGTCTCTTTTCGAATCGACGGAGTCCTGCAGCCGGCTGTCACGCATCCTCGTTGTCCCGACTCGGACCCGGTCTCTCGGTTGATGTCGATGGCGGGCCTGCCGAGCTACCGGGGCGGCGTGCCATTGGAAGGCTCGTTGTGTTTTACAAGCCACGAGGGCGACACGCGCGAAATGCGTCTTGGAGTTTTCCCGACCGTTCATGGCAACCGCGCGGCACTTCGCGTCACCGAACCGCAGCGAGTTCGACAGCTTGAACAATTGGGGTTGGGATCAAACACGCACGAGCAATTGCAGATGATTTGCGAAGCCCGCGACGGATGGCTGCTCGTCGCGGGACCGGCGGGCAGCGGGAAAACGACGACGCTCTACGCGTGTTTAAATGCGATCGCGCAATCGACCTCGCGTCGTAGCGTGATGACCATTGAGGATCCGGTCGAGGCGGTGATCGACTCGATCAGCCAAAGTCAGTTGCAGCCCACCGGTGGGTTGACGCTCGCCGCGGCACTCAAGGCCGCCGTTCGGCAAGACGCGGAAGTCTTACTCGTCAGTGAGATCCGAGACGAAGCGACGGCGGAGGCCGTCCTTTCGGCTTCGATGACCGGGCACCTTTGTTTTTCATCGATTCACGCCGCGACCATCGGGGCAACGCTGAGCCGACTGGTTCAAATGCAATTGCCCTCCTTCGCCATCCGCAGTGGACTACGTGGCATTTTGTGCCAACGCCTGCTGCGACAGGTTTGCTCGAGCTGTGCGAACGATGCAAATCCGAATTGCGAGACGTGTTACGGCACCGGGTATCGAGGACGTTTTCCGATTGCGCAACTGATTGATCTGCAAAACAGTCCGCTCGAGGATGATTTCCTGGAAAATCAGACCGCCGGTCAACTCGACAAATGGGTTCAAGAGCAAGGCGTGGAATCGCTTCGTGAACAGGCCACCACCGCGATCGCGCAGGGCCGCACGGATGAATCCGAAGTCTTTCGGGTGTTGGGGACTGAACATGTCGGCTGATGCGACGACCCCCAGGCTGAATGAGGAATCGCTGTCGCGACTTCTGGACGAAGTCGCCGCGATGGCGGCTTCGCATCGGCCACTCGTTCACGGGTTTCTTGATTTGCAGCACCAATCGCTCAGGTCACTCGGACGGGCGGCAACGCAAATCCAAACCGAGCTTGAGAAAGGAAGGCCGGACAGCGAAGCGGTTGCCGAGGTCGCTGCGCAGTATCAAGCTCCCGTGCAAGCGGCGATGGAAGTGTTGCACCGAACCGGCTCGCCGCGCGTCATTCAGGAGACAGCAAGGTTACTTCGGAGGACGGCGGTCGAGCGGCAAAAGGCCCGCGAAGCGTTGCTCGGCCCCCTGGTTCATATCCTGTTCGCGGTGGCACTGTTGTTTGGATTGATGCCTTGGCTTTCGAAGTCGCTGTCGGAGACGGAATTTGGGTTCGATGCCGATTCGTTTCACTTCTTTCGCTTCCTTGCCGATCATTCCGGGTTATCGATCACGTGCGGAATCCTGGTTTTTGTATGCCTTGCCGGTCTCTTGATCGCGGGCACGACCCGATTCGGCGACGGAAGCCAACGGACGCGTCACCGAGCTTTGTTTTGCCGCTGGCTCGCATTGCAAGTCGACGGCCAAACAAGCCGGCAGGCTGAAGGAGCTGCGACGCAGAGCAACATTGAATTGTCGCAAATCATTGCGTCGGCATCCGCAGTCGGTGGCAAACCGGACCAGTCGGAGTGGCGGGCCACCGTGGACGCCCTGCAAGCCGGCGCGATTTCTCGTGAGGCGATTCGTTGCCCCACAGGCACGCCCGCGGAACTCGAAAACTGCCTCGTCAGACTCGCGCGGGGCACTGAGGCACCGGACGCGATCGCTCGCGAGTTGCGTGACATCGCTTCGTTGGAATCGATGAAGGCGTCTCGTCAATCAAGCCGTTGGATTCAGTGGGCGCCGCGACTGTTTAGCTATGCCGTCATGCTGCTGTTCATCGCGTACATCGTGGTCTCAGTGATTTACCCGCTCTCCAAAAGCTATGCGGAGCTGTCATGATGACGTCCGCAATGAAACCGCCTGACGAAGACCAGCCCGGTTGGAGTTCGGCCGTTGAAGCGAAGGTCCGAGTTTGGGATCAAGTTCGCCGCGAACTTCGGTGGCGACTCATTCGAGCATTGAGTCTCTCTCTGTGCTACTTGCTGGCCGCGTTTGCCGTCGGGGCGTATCTCCTCCAAGCGACGGGATCGTTGCTCGATGAAGATTTCTTGGATAGTCTGCCCGGCACCGTGTCGCCGGAACAGTTGATCAGCTTTCTGTTGGTCGCCTACGCCATCGCTGCGGTTGTATTGCTCGCGCTTATGTCCTTCTGTTTCCTCACGTTGTTCGATCGTTTGCCCGCTGGATTACAACCCGTCGCCGCGATCCTCCCCAGTTTTGGTTCGGCGACGAGCAGCTTGTCACTGTCGGCTTTTTGGTCCTCGTTTTATCGGTCGGTCACGAAAGCTCAGCCTTACGAGACGGCTTTTGAGACGGCGTCACGAGAGCTCACCAATCCCGCGATGCGAAAGTGGGCATCCCTGGGAGCACTTTGGATCAGCAAGGGGCATGGTCTGGAAGAGGTCTTCGTCTACGCGCCGCTCTCGGACTGTTCAACCCGCGCTGCCGCGGCACTGCTCAAGTCGAATCGGGATCCGGAACGTGTTGCCGAAGTCGTGGAGCGGGCTGCTTCGGGATCCCATCAGTTGGCTTACTCGCGTGTCCTACGGACGTCTCGGGTGATTTTCGCGACCGGCATTCTCGGTTCTGCCATCGTTTCGCTCTTTGCCTTGAGCGGCGTCATCTATCTGACGTACGACTTGATTCGGGGGCTGTACTGGTGGTAGCCGCTCTCATCATCATCGGCATCGGATTAGCGATTCCCGCGTTCGCAATGGCGGGAACTCTCGGGGCGATCCGCCGGAACCTTCAAGATCGCCATTATACGACGGCGCGACCAAAGCTGGCGTTATTGATCCAGGCCGTGGAGTCATTGTTTTACTTGCTCGGCGTGCTTGCACTCGTGGCTTTCGCTCCCCATCCCTTGACCGTCGTTTCACTCGCCGTTTGCATCGGCGTGATTTTCACTGCCGCCC
>JBCBOO010000144.1:0-16079 GCA_039821235.1 Planctomycetota bacterium | reverse complement strand
GATTCGAGCATCTCGCGACGGTCTTGTTCGGTGTGGAACAGGTAGCCTTGGGTGGACATGCAGCGTTGGGCGTTGGAGTGAATACAGGAAACGAATCAAGGGAGTGCGTATCGGAGGGGACGTTGCCTCAACCGCTTTCGGCACACTGTTTTTGGTAGGCGGCAAAGTCGAGCAGGTTCGCGAGTGCCGCGTCGTCGCTGAGTTTGACTTTTAAGATCCAACCGAAGTCGTACGGATCGGAATTGAGGTTGTCGAGGTTCTCGGGAAGGTCGCTGTGTACTTCGACGATCTCCCCAGCGACCGGGCTGTACAGCGGACTGACCGCTTTGACGGACTCGACTTCACCGAATTCTTCGCCCGCATCGACGGTTTTTCCCGCTTCGGGCAATTCCATGTAAACGAGGTCGTTGAGAGCTTCGATCGCGAAGTCGGAAATGCCAACGGTCGCGATTTTATCGCCGCCTTCTTCGGCGACATCGACCCATTCGTGAGTCTCGGCATACAGCAACGTACTTTTGTCTCGTGACACGATCGAATTCCTAAAAACGTGAAAAGGGGGGATTGGGAACGGTGCGACTGGAGTCCGGCCGGTCGCGATGAGTTGGTCTTACGACGCGGGTCGGCGGTAAAACGGGAGTTTGGTTTTGGTGGCCGGTGAACGCTTGCCACGGATATCAATTTCAAAAGACTCCTCGCCGGCAGAATCCGCATCGACGATCGCCATCGCAATCGGATGCCCGAGCGTTGGTGAGGGACCGCCGCTGGTGATTTCACCGATGAGCTTGCCCGCCGCCGAGTAAACTTCGCAGCCTTCGCGAGCGGGCCGACGACCGGCGGGTAACAGACCAATGCGACGCTTGGCAGGACCGTCCGCTTTGGTTTTGGCGATCACGTCTTTTCCGATGAACTCTCGATCCGCGAGGTTGCAGGCGAATGACAAGCCGGCCGTGATCGGGTCGATGGTTTCGTTTAGCTCATGCCCGTAAAGCGGCATGCCGGCTTCCATCCGCAAGGTATCGCGAGCTCCCAAGCCCGCCGCGATAAACCCAGCGTCGCGTCCCGCCAGCATCACGTTTTCCCAAACCCGCGGTGCCTCTTCGGCGCGGACGATCAATTCGACACCATCCTCACCGGTGTATCCGGTGCGGCTGACGATGACGGGTTTTGCAAACTGGTCCGTGATGGTCGCCTGGTAATATTTCAGCCGACTGGGATCAAACGAAAACAGTCGCTTGCAAGTCTCGATCGCAAGCGGCCCCTGCACGGCGATCATTGCCGTCAGTTCCGTTCGATCGGAGAAGGTCACGCGTGGGAAGGCTTCCAGATGTTGCGTGATCCATTTGACGATCTTGTCTCGGTTGGAAGCATTGACGACCAGCAGATGGTAGGACTTGTCACTGGGTGTCTTGAGATGAGAAACAAGTACGTCATCCAGGACGCCGCCCTGCTCGTTGCAAACCATTGCGTACCGCACATCACCGATTTCCATGTCGGTCACGCGGCGGGTCAGCAGGTGATCGAGCAACTCGGCACTGCCTTCCCCTTCGAACCGGAGTCGGCCCATATGCGACACGTCAAAAAGAGCCGCCTTGGTGCGACAGGCAACGTGTTCATTAACGATTGAATCGTACTGAATCGGCATCTCGTAGCCGGCAAACGGAACCATTTTGGCCCCGGCTTGGCGATGCCATGCATCGAGCGGAGTTTGCGAGAGTGATTCGGTGAGGTCAGCCTGGCTCATGCGTCAAGCCCGTCGGGCAATGCGGGGGTCGGTTCGGATCACGGCCCTTCCTTGGAGAAGATCGTCGCCTACCCGGGGCCTCCGCACCGAAGTTTTGCCGCACCCATTACGCCACCGGACCACAACCCAAACGAGACCTCGCGCGTCTCCGCAGCGAAGCGATTCTTGAGTGTGGCGATGAAGCCGGGCCGAAATGTCAACGATCAGTGTGTCAGGCCGCCGCTAGCAGATTCACGGACGAACACCGCGGACGACTCAGACACTTTGAGTGTACCCGAAGTGCAAGCCGGTTCTACCCTAACGCCGGCGCCGTTTTCCTTTCTGGCGGCGATCCTTCTTTCGCTTGCCCCCGTAGCCCGCAGATTTGCCAGAGTTTCTCGTTTTTCGGTCACCCGGCTTGCTGTTGCCGACCGAGTGATTTTTGACGGGCTCGAAAAAGAGCTCCCGCTGGATCAGGTCGACTCGCGATACCTTAACGGTCATTTGATCACCCAAACGGTAGCGATTGTGGGCCTTGAAACCGACAATCATCTGACCTTTCTTTTCGAAGCGGTATTGATCGCCCGGGAGCTGATCGATGGAAACGTATCCGTCGACCGGCAGTTTGGTGCAGCGAGCCAAAAAACCGTCCGAAAAAACTCGGCTCACCACCGCCGGCATCGTTTGTCCGATGTGTTTCTTCAAGAAATGCAGCAGTTTCAGAAGCGTTAGCTCCCGTTCGGCCGCCGCCGCATTGCGTTCGCAGTCGCTGCAGTGGTAACCAAGATTGACCAACACGGCCATCGATTCGTGCGGCGTCTTCGAAGCGTCGTCGCTTGCGGCGGCGCCGATTCGGTCGATCAGGCGGTGAACCGTCAAGTCAGGGTAGCGGCGAATCGGGCTCGTGAAGTGACAGTAGTGCTCCATGTCGAGCGCGTAATGGCCGTCAGCCTGAGGCGAATAGACGGCCTTGCTCATGCTTTTGAGCACCGCGAAGTTGACGGCGTCCTCAAGCGGTGTTCCGGCGACGCGATCGATGACCGCTTGGATCTGGAACCGGCTTTCCACCGAGTCGATGCCCATTTTCAAGTCACGGACGAACGAGGACAGTTGCCGCAGTTTGCGTCGTTCCGGTGGCGGGTGAACGCGATGAAGGAAACGGTATCCCGCGTCATCCAACCAAGCCGCAACCGCTTGGTTGGCTTGCAACATGAACTCCTCGATGACCTGGTGGCTCTCGGTGTTCTTGGTGCGATAGGCACCTTTGACTTTGCCACTTCGATCGAGTTCCAGTTTGACATCGGGCATGTCCATTGTGATCGCGCCGCCACGAAGCCGTCGCTTGCGAATCATCATCGCGAGCTCATGCATGCGAAGCAGCAACTCGCAGACTTCGTCGCCAAACTTCTCGCGAAACGACTCCGGTTTGGCCAGGAACTGATCGACCAAGTCGTAGTGCAGGCGAAGATCACTGCGGATCGCGCTTTGGTGGACTTGCGTGTGAGTAACGGTTCCGTCGTCGGTGAATTCGATCTCGACCGTTTTTGCCAAACGAATCTTTTCCGGCTGCAGGCTCGCGAGGTGATTGCTGATGATTTCGGGAACCATCGGAATCACACGATCCGGCAGATAAACACTGGTCGCGCGGCGGCGTGCTTCTTCGTCGAGTTTGCCGCCCGGGTGAATGAAGTAGCCGACGTCGGCGATGTGAACCCACAATCGCCAATGGCCGTTGGCTTCACGTTCCAATGAAATCGCGTCGTCAAAGTCGCGTGCGTCAAAGGGATCGATCGTGATCGTCAGTTTACCCGTCAAATCCAAACGATCATCGGGGACTTGGTCTTCGTTGAACTCGTCGCTCCGCTGCCGAGCTTCGTCGATGACGTCTTCGGGAAACTGATCCGGCAGACCGTACTGACGCATGATCGTCAGGGTGTCGATGCCGGGGTTGCTGTTGCTGCCGAGCCGCTCGAGCAGCACGGCCTCGCCTTCTCCATCGTGGTCGTTGCCGTCTTCATCTTGCCCAGGAAAACGAACGACCTCCACAAAGACTTTGTCATCGTTTTCAAGCGGCAGCCCCTGGATGTCGCCGATAAAGACGGGATCCTCGTGGGGTGTGCCGTCGAGGAAGACCGCCGCGCGGCCTTTGACGAACTGAAATGTACCGGTGAACTGCCGTCTGGCTCGCTGGACGACTTGGACGACGGCACCTTCACCACCGCCGCGTCTGGCCGGTGTGACTTTGATTTCGACCAAGTCACCTTCGAGTGCGCCGCCGGTTTGGCCGGGTGGTATGAATAAGTCTTCGACCAAGTCGCCGTCGCCGGAATCGCCCGGTCGAACAAACCCAAACTTGCCGCCCGCCGCGGTTCGAAAGATCCCGCGGACGCGATCTTTGGGACCACCGACCGCGCCCGTGCTGAGCACGATGTGGTTGGAGCCGTAAATCAAACGACCCTCCATCACCAGTTGTTTGATCGTTCGTCGTAGCTCGCGATACTCATCCGGCCCCAGCTTGAGCGCGGCAGCGATGTGCTTGGGCTTGCCGGGACGATAGTCCGACGAAACCACCAGGCTCATCACCCGATCGGCCATCTGTTGTGAAATATCCATTAGCGAATCGTTACCCACTTCCAACTGGTGAAATCGTCGACGCCGGTTTCCAAACCCTCGCGGCCAAATCCGCTACCACCTTCGCCACCGAACGGGACCTCGGCTTGCTGCCGAATGGTCATGTCATTGATGTGTACCATCGACGTTGGCAGCGATTCGGTCAAACGAAGCGCCGCATCAATCCGCCGAGTAAACACGGAGGCGGCTAACATGCCGGGACCCTGTGCTTCGGGAACCTGCACTTCGGGACCCTTAGCTTCGGGAACCTGAGCATTTGCGAGCTCGATCGCACGCGATTCATCGTGAGCGATCTCCAGCGAGACGACGGGCCCGAACGTTTCTTCCCTCGCGAGCCGCATCGATGACCGGACACCATGGAGGATCGTCGGGTTCAGTCGATTTCCCTGCCAAGTGTTTCCGCACAAAACGGATGCGCCGCCGTTGATCGCATCTTCCAGGTGCTCACGAATCCGCCGACGCGATGTTTCGTTGATGATCGGCCCCAGCATCGTGGTCGGTTCCCCAAGTGCGCCGAGTGACAATTGACTCGCCGCACGAACGAACGACTCGGTGAAGGGTTCGGCGATCGATTCCTCCACGATCACACGGTTGGTCGCCATGCAGATTTGGCCTTGGAACAGAAACGCGCCGCGCACGGCTGCTTGCACCGCGGCGGGAAGGTCTGCATCGGCCAGGACGATCAAAGGGTTACGACCGCCCATCTCCAAAGTCACTCGTTTTCCATTGCGTCCACACGTCGCATGCACGTGCCGGCCGACTGCGGTGGAGCCGGTAAAGCCGACCGCGCGAACCAATGGATGGCTAACCAACGCATCCCCAATTTTGGAACCCGGACCCTGAACAATGTTGAAGAGCCCACCTGGGCAGTCGCATCTCGCGATGGCCTCGGCAAAGACCTGTCCAATCGCATCGGCGATCCAGGCCGTTTGATCCGACGGCAACCAGACGACGGTGTTGCCCGTCGCCCACGCCATCGCCGTGTGCTTGACGGCTTTGATCAGAGGAACGTTGAACGGAGTGATCGCCAGCGTGACCCCTAAGGGAACTCGCATCGCGAACGACCACTCCGAGCCGCCTCCGGACGACATCGGCGTGTCGGCCGAGTACGTTCGTCCGGTGACTCGCCTGGCAATTCCTGCACTCGCCCGCAATGTTTGGAGTGCGATATTGAATTCCAAGTTCGCTTTACCGATGGGCGATCCGATTTCACGAACGAGCCGCTCAATCAAGACGTCTCGGCGTTCTTCCAGAACCTCCGCCGCGGTCAATAGAAGCCGCTCGCGAGATGCGGGCGGAGCGTTTCGAAATTGCTTGAACGCTTCGGATGCAGCTTGAACTGCCTGTTCGACGGTTTCATCGGAAGCCACCGTAACCGTTGCCAGCGGTTGATCCGTTTCGGGGTCCAGCGTTTCAAACGTCTCATTGCCGACCGAAGGTGAACACTCGCCAGCGATCAAAGAAACGACTTGAGGGAGTGGACTAGCTGGGGGCACGATTGGAATCGGGGTGGGGTTTGGTGGACTTTCGCGGCGCAAAGAGCAGAGTCGAAAATGCGACGACAATAATCGTCAGGATCAAGGGCTCGGTGATCAATCGATCCTCGTAGCCGAGTTTCCCAAGCTCTCCGCCTGCCGTCTGAAAGTACACCAACACGAGTCCCAGCCACAGTCCCGCCGCTCGCGTGTTTCGACGAATCACCATCCAAAGCACCGAAACAAGCGTGAGGATCGCAAGGATTGCATTGGCGATCGAGTACTGACTCAACCGGTAACGACTGACTTCGCCCGCGATGGGTATCGAAACGGACCACGAAAGTTCGTCACCGTCCAGCTCGTTTTCGTTTCCTTCACCGTTATCGATCTCCGGCAAGACACGTTCACCTTTCACGCGAAGCGGCACGTCTTCGGAAACGGAGGTCCAATAGGTCTGTGCCTGATCGGCCCACTGCCTTGCGTAGGCTTTGGGTTGCGCGCGAGCCTTGTTGTAAACCGTCTGCGGCCAGTCACGCGTGGGGTCTTCGCTGGGTGAAAAGAACCGCAGTCCCAACATAGGAATCAAAACGAGAGCAAGTCCAATCAATGTGGTTCCCCAGAGACGTCGCGCGCGATCCCCGGGCACCGGCCAAAGCAAACTGGCAAGCACATAAACCACATCCAACGCGCCCAGCCAAAGCGTGTCTTGCACCGCGAGTGCGAGCAGCCCAATCGACATCGCCGCGAGCAATGCCCGGCCCAACCCGGGACGATGGACCAGCATGACCACCTGCCAGAGATGCAGCACCAGCAAGAAACTCATTAAGGGAAGCGGCGAGAGCGTTGTGGTCCACAGCACCGACGTGATCAAAAAGACCCCCGTGCCGATCGCTAAGAACGGTGCCGCGGCGCGACGAGCGATTTGGCCGCTGAGGGACGAAGCAATGATCATCGTCGCAGTCCAGAAAAAAGCCTGCAGACAAGTCAGGACCAATCGCGGCCGAGAACTGGTGCGGCGAAGCAGACCGACCAGCCACGGATAAAGTGGCTCCCAAGCTCCGTCGCCGACCGGACGAAGCATCCAATCCCCTCGCGCGACCCGACCACCTAACGCCCACCACTGCGATGCATCGGCGTCCATCAAGCTGGGGCCAAGCAAAACCATGACCACCACTTTTGCCAACAGAACGCCAGCGAGCAATAAAAAGAGAATTGGTTGCAAGGGATCAGCTGAGTTCGAGTGGTAAGGAGCAGAAGCCCACTATGGTACCATTGCTCATAAACAGGGTCGCGGAGCCGCTTGCGACGATGCGGTGAGGGACCGACATCGTTCAGTCCGAACCCTCGTTGATCGCAAAGCGATCGTCTCTCCCGTGAAAGATCACTCCGCTCCGATGGACTTCTTCAAAGCCTCTTTTCCACCGACGACGGGCAGTTTCAGCTCGGTTCCGGAGAGATCGATCGTGAGCTCCGTTCCTGGATCGGGATGGAGCGTAAAGTCTTGGTCGCTGGAGAAAATCATCCATCCGATCTGCTGACCGGCCGGGATGATCTGATCATCGGGCTGGAGGTCAAAGGTCACGTCGTAAAACTTGCCGGGTTCCAACGGTTCGCTCTCGGTGATCGAAGCGTGGTTCTGCGGATCTGCCCAACCTCGTGTGATGATGTTGTTGTTGATGGAGGCACGCGAGCTTTTGTTCCATGGCAACGAAACCAGCCAAACGGACAGGTTTGCGGCGGGTTTGCTGCTGGCGACTCGAATCGTCACCGAAGCCGTCCCAGAAAGATGCACGGGCTCTTTGAGTTCTGTCGTCGCGTAAATCAGACGGTGCTTTGTCCAGTCCGCTTGCGCGAGCGATGCTCCGCTGAAAGAAAAGTTGTCGACCAACGTTTCCTGTTTCGGTTCGGCGGATCGTTCGAACGCTAGTTGACCTGGTTTGGGGGCAGCTCCAAGTCCGTAAAGGGTCACGGTCTCGGCTTCGGGGTGTGGGTAGTCCTCGTATGCCGTCGGCTCGTCACGTTTTTTACCTTCGCGAACGATGAAGGACTTCGGATCGTTTTCGACTCCGTTTTCGACATCCAGCAGGTAGCGCGTGAACCATCGATTCATCATCTTGAGCGGCGGCTCGCCACCATGACCGGCTTGATGGTAGTAGATTTGCAAAGGCACTCCCATTTCTTTCAGCTTCGCCGAGATGCGGTAGCTGTGTTCGGGAACAACATTCCAATCATTGAATCCGTGCGACATCAAAACCGCCGCACGAACCTTGCCCAATTGGTGAATGTAGTCGCGTCCTTTCCAAAACTCGTTGTAGTCACCGGAGAGCCGATCCAAATTCGCTCCCAATTGTTTGTCACGGACTTCACAATCACAGTGCTCGTCATGATCGGGATTGCTGTGGATGTAGTCGTAGAGCACATCGATGTCTTCACCGAGATATCCACCCGGATGACGCACCAGTCCATTGGAGCGGTAATAGTGGTAGTAAGACGTGTTGGGTGCGACGGGAATGATGGCTTCCAATCCTTCCACTCCGGTAGTCGCAGCAGCGAGTGAAAGCGTGCCGTTGTACGACGTTCCCGTCATGCCAACCTTTCCGGTACACCAGGCCGCGGTGACAAGCTCATCACCACCGACGCTCTTAAATCCTTTGGCACGTCCGCAGAGCCAATCCACAACCGCTTTTGGAGCAAGCGATTCATTTTCGCCACCGACCGTCGGGCAGCCTTCGGATAATCCGGTTCCAGGTGACGAAGAGTGGATCACGGCAAAACCGCGCGGCACCCATTTCGTGATATGCGTTTTCGAAAGAATGGGCCGTTTGATGCGCGTGCCGACTTCGGGATAGGGATTTCGCTCCGGGGGAGTCGCGCCGATTTCGTGGCGGGGATCCCAGAAGGCGTCGCTGTCATCACCACCGACGCGACCAAAGTACGGGCTGGAAATATAGATCGCAGGTACTTTGAGGCCTTCCGTTTCCGTTTGCCGAGGACGTGTGACGGCGACGTGCATTCGGTCGCGTTTTCCATCCTCGTCCGAGTCGAATTCGGTCTCGACCCATAAATCTTCGCGAATCCAAAAGTCCGCATCCTCGAATGCCTTGACGACCTGTGTCTCGCCGTCCTTGATGACCAGCTCTGCTTTTTCAGCTGCAGTCGCCGACGAAGACGACACAAACACAACCGCCATCGTTGCGGCGAGCAGTCCTGTCCCGCTAAATGCGGAAACCCAGTTTGACCAGCGGCTCATAAAACTTGGAGAGCGAAAACTTTGATCGCGATGGTTCATGGAAAGCTATTTTGATTCGAGGTGGGCGAGCAAGAGGGCGATGTCAGCCGGCGTGATGCCGCTGATTCGTTGAGCTTGGTCTAGGGTAATCGGACGAATTTCGGAGAGTTTCTCTTTTGCTTCGGTTCGCATGGCGGTAATCGTCGCATAGTCGAACGACGTGGGGATTTTCTTTTTGAGCATGCGGTGTTGTCGCGCGACTTCGTCTCGTTGACGCGTCACATAGCCTTCGTACTTGATGTCGTAGACGACTTGCTGGGCGGCTTGATCGCCGATCATGCGGAGTTGCGGCACCCGCTCGCACATTTGCTCCCAATCGACTTCGGGGCGTCGCAAGTAAACGTCGCCTTTGACTTCGCCCTTGGCGGTGGAAACGCGAGTCTCTTGCAACAGTCCCATGGCAGTTTCAATTTGCGAAATCTTCTCGTGGAACTGCTTGCGCCGCTGTGGCGTGATCAATCCCATTTCGTCGGATTCAGCGGTCAAACGTCGATCCGCGTTGTCTTGACGCAGCAACAAGCGATACTCCGCTCGGCTGGTAAACATGCGATAGGGCTCGTCGGTGCCACTGGTCACCAAATCATCGACCAAGACACCGATGTAAGCTTGGTCGCGGGTTGGAATGAACGGCGATTGACCGGCCACCATCCGCGCGGCATTGAGTCCGGCAATCAAGCCTTGGCCGGCGGCTTCTTCGTAGCCCGTTGTGCCATTGATTTGACCGGCAAAGAAGAGACCTGGAACGGTTTTTGACTCGAGGTGCGGCCAGAGCTGCGTGGGTGGGCAAAAGTCATACTCGACCGCATAGCCATAACGCATGATCTGGGCGTTTTCCAAACCCGGCATCAACCGGAACATTTCATCCTGCACGTCCCGTGGCAAACTGGTCGAGATCCCGTTGACGTAAACCTCTTCCGTGTGGTGTCCCTCGGGCTCCAAAAAGAGCTGGTGTTTGTCCTTGTCGGCGAAACGGACGACCTTGTCTTCGATCGATGGGCAGTACCGCGGGCCACGGGAATTGATTTGACCGCTGTACATGGGCGCCCGATGCAGGTTCGCCCGTATCAGCTCGTGAACTTTGTCGTTGGTCCAAGCGATGTGACAGGGAACTTGCTGGAGGTCCAGCGAGTCATTGAGAAACGAAAACGGTTGCGGTGAATCATCGCCGGGCTGTTCGTCTAGTCCGGCGTAGTCGATCGTTCGTCGATTGAGTCGCGCGGGCGTCCCGGTTTTGAAACGATCCATTTCGAAGCCGAGTCGGTGGAGCGCGCCACTGATTCCGGTCGTCGTGCCCTCCCCTGCCCTGCCGCCGGCCGTCTTCGCGTCACCGGTGTGCATCACGGCGGAGAGAAACGTTCCCGTCGTCAGGACGAGCGTTCGGGCGCGGTATTCGGCATCACCGCGAACCCGCACACCGGCAATTCGCGTTTGTCCGTTTGCCTCCTCGGTCAGCAAGTCTTCGACGGTTTCTTGGCGAAGGTCGAGGTTTTCCTGGAGCTCAATCGCGTGCTTGATGTACTGCTGATACGCCTTCTTGTCGGCCTGGGCGCGCGGGCTGTGCATCGCGGGGCCTTTGCGGCAGTTCAGCAGTCGAAACTGGATGCCCGTTGCATCAATGGCTTCACCCATCAACCCGCCCATCGCGTCGACTTCGCGGACGATCTGGCCTTTCGCGACGCCGCCGATGGCGGGATTGCAGGACATTTGGCCGACCGTATCCAGGTTGGTCGTCAGCAAAACCGTTCGCGCACCCAATCTTGCCGCCGCAGCGGCGGCTTCCGTTCCCGCGTGCCCTGCGCCGACAACGATGACGTCATAGTCGTACTGGATCATCTCGGTCCACTTCTCGGGAGCAAATTTCAATCAAAGATCAATTGGAATCAAAACCATGCCGAAACCGAATGTGAGGTACATCCACACCGCGGAATCGGACTCCGACCATGCGCCAACGCGCCAGTTTCACGACCGGGTTTCACATTTACTTGATTTGCGGCTGGGGGCTGTTAGCAGCCCTAGGAAGTCTAGCCAATGTCTCGGCGCAGTCAGCTCCCCCTTCGATCGGAAGCGACTCGCCGACGCATTCTAAGCTCTTACGCTCGAAAACCGTCGAAATTCCCTTCGATATCGACCAGCAGACCGCTGCGAAAACCGCGACTCTCTTCGTTTCAGGCGATGGAGGCCAGAAGTGGAACATTGTCGAGACCAAGCAACTGCCATTCGAGTCCTTTCGTTTCGAAGCGACCAAAGATGGCGAGTACTGGTTCACCCATTGCACCGATGTCGATCCCTCGATCCCCCACAATGAAACCGCTCCCGAAGAGCGAATCACCATCGATTCGACGGGGCCGACGATCAGTCTGGAGGGCGAAGCCGACTTGGACGGGAGTCTGATCGCAACGCTTCGGCTGGACGATCCGAATCGAATTAGCAGCTTGCGGATTCTGTATGTGACCGATTCACGACGCGAATGGATCACGGTGCCCAACAGCGAGCTCGATCAAAACGGTCGCTTTGTGATCGTCCCGCAGGAATCATGGCGAACACTGAACGTGCACATCTCCTGCACCGACTCGCTGTACAACAAGTCCGCCGAGTTGAAGTCGTTTCGCAGACCTCGCGTTGTCGCAACCGAGCCGCCGAACCCTTCCGCACCGAGGAATAAAATCTCGCCGGGTGGGATAACGCCGGGGACACAGCCCTACAACCGACTTCGCACCGAGTTGAAGGTGCAAACGGCGGCCGGACCGAGCGATCCTCCGCAGTACTTTTTCAACCCCGGTGCAGCCGGACTTCCTGGCGCCAACCAACCGATCACTCCCGGTGCGGACCAACCTGCTGCTCGTCCGGGCGTCGCCTCCGGCGGCGCAGGTCCCACGCCTGGTGTGGAAGCTCCTCTACCAGCCCCCGGTACAGCGTCCCGTCCCTCGTCGCCGAGTCCCCAGCCATCGCGTGGCTTGGGAACGTTTGGTTCCGCGTTTGGTGGGACGTTGACTCGCCAATCCGAACCGGCGGCCGAGTCGATTCCGGTGCCGATGGGGCAGCCCGAGGCGTCGACGGGGAACCCCGAAGCGACTTCTGCACCGGCGCAGCCAGAGACCCTGCCGTCGTCTGGCGTCGAAGCTCGTGTGACACCCAATGGCCTCGAAGTGGTTTCGCCACCCCAACCAGAATCAAGCTTCGAAGCCGAGTTACCACCCCCGAGTCGCAGCGTCGAAACCGAGACGGCGCCGTTGGCACCCAAGTTGAATCCTCCGGCGACGCGTGATCCCGCGGCGCCGATCACCGAATCCGTTCGAACACCGAAGCCAGAGCTCGACACAACGGGTGACGGAAGCGGCGGACGCTCGCGTTCACTTTCGGAAGCCCTGCGGCCGATGCAGTCCGGTCGAAAGCCCGCCGAGATCGTTCCCACGCCCCGTCCCGAGGCCGCCGATCGTCAAGAAGTTTTCCGCGCCCGATCGGAAAGCAACGAGGCTCGCAATCGCGATCTGCAACAAGCGTTTGATCTTGCACAACTCGATCGCCGCACGCCGTTCCGCTTCAGCGATTCCAATCGGTTCAGCCTCGAGTATGAGTTGGAAGCGATCGGAGCCTTGGGTGCTCGTTCGGTAGAGCTCTACGGCAGCATCGATGGGGGCGAAACTTGGAAACGCTGGGGCGATGATCCCGACGGTAACAGTCCGTTCGATATCGAAACGAAAGGCGAAGGTGTCTTCTCGTTCCGAATCGTTGTGCTTGGAAATAACGGACTCTCCAGTCCACGTCCGTTGGCGGGTGATCTGCCCGATATCGCTGTCATCGTTGATCAAACGCTACCAGAAATTCGAATCACCGCCGCTCGTTACGGCGATGGAAACCGAACCGGTTCGTTGATCGTTGATTACGAATGCGAAGACGACTACCTCATGAATCGACCGATCGCATTGTCATTCAGTGATTCGCTGGAAGGTCCCTGGACGACGATCGCCGCAGGGCTGCGTAATGAAGGCCGTTACATTTGGCCGGCGGATCCCAAGTTACCTCCACAAATCTATTTGCGAATGGACGCGACGGACAAAGCAGGCAACATCGGTACGTACCTGTTGGATCAACCGATCGCGACGGGAGGACTCGCTCCGAGGGCCAAAATTCTCGGCTTTCGATCTCGATAGTATTCTCCTTGGGGAGAAACAACGTTGTCAGGCGTCATCGCAAGGCGCTCGTCTCTCCCTCAAAGAAGCGTTTGCTAGACTGCCGGGATCGAACGCCGAATAGCAGTCACCCTCCTGCTTTGGGACCCGTCGGATGATCAATCCCTATCGCCCGACAGAACTCTCGGATGATACGAATGACGAGGTTGATGAAGAGAAAATCCTCGAGGAATCAATTCGTGAGCTGACACGAAAATCCGGCATCTGGCTGATCGTTGCGGGAGCCATCCTGTTCGTTCTTCTTCAACCTCTGCTACCAGCCAGTTTCACCGGAAGCATTCGAGGGCTCGCGGTTCGGGCAAGCCCACTCTTCCTTTCGTTGCTGGGTGGTTTTGTCGCCAAGGAGATTCGGTTCGCACAAGCACTCGCGCGACTGATAACGGGACTTTCGTTCTTCATCGGCCTCTTCGTTCTCATCTTTAGCATCGCGGCGCAGGCCCCCGGGATAGCAACAGGCGTTTTGCTAGGAATGGTCGTGACGGCCTTCCCACCGTGGTGGTGGTTACAGAAAGTGCTGCCGCTTCGTCGCGAAGCGGAAAGTCGTGCGCGTCTACGACGAGCGTTGGAATAGACGGATTCCCATGCGCATGCTTGATGGCAGGGTCGGTTGCGATTAGCCTCCGGGGACCAATTGTCCCCCCCAGTCCACCCATCCACGCCATGATGCGACTCCAATTCTTCGCCGTCGTCACGCTCATCGTCTTTCTTTTGTCGACGACTGCTCGCTGTCGGGCCGATCTGGTTCTGACCGTCGTTGGCACTGCCGCGACTGAAGACTTCGATGGCTTCACCGGTGCCGGGTTCTCACCCACCCCGACGGCCGGCCAATTGGATTCGAACACGTTCCGGCTGTTGGGAATGAGCGATGGTGATCTCGGGTTCGGTGGCACCGGCACGACAGGCGACTACGCGCGAGGTTTTTCAACCGGTGGCGTGACCACCGGGGGTGTCTACGCATTCGACGTCGGCGGCGGGAACATCGCAGCGGGCGTGCAGCCGGGTGGAAGCGATTTCACGCCGGGATCATTGACGGTGCGTATTCGCAATGACACCGGAGAAACACTTAGCGGCCTCGATGTTTCGGCGCTCGGTTACTACTTGAATAATGAAGAACGCGCCCAGCGCGTGACGATCTCCGGATCTTTTGACGACGTGAACTACCTGGACGTGTTTAGTTACGAGACGCCCGAAGCATCCGATGCACTGGGGTGGCAAACCGAAGTCATCGGCGAACGGTTCAACGTGCCGATCCTCAACGGTCAGCAGTTCTTCTTGCGAATCGCGAGCGACGACCTTTCCGGAAGCGGTTCACGCGACGAGTTGGCAATCGACGCGCTCTCGATCACGGGTTTCACCGCGATCCCCGAACCCGGTTCGGCGGCATTCCTCCTCGCGGTCGGTGGCCTGGTTTCGTTCGGCCGTCGACGAGGACGAGCCTGAGCTTGCTTGCGCCCGACGGGGTTTCAATGACGTAGAGTTCCAATCGAGCGACCGTTTTTCTCCGGCACAACTTGGACCGAGGCATGCATACGTTTTCATTGCGATCGATTGGTAGACGACTCCGACCGCTGGCATTCGGAGTCTTGGTCACCGCTTCGGCTGTGCTGGTGGGCGGTTCCGCTGCGACAGCGACCGAGAAAGATCGTGATGCGGTTGATTTGGGCGCGGTGTTACCGGCAGCCGAATTTGACGAAGCCATCCGGACTCCGGCACAGTTCTTTGGGTTTGAGCTCGGCAGCCGACACCTTCGACACGATCAACTGGTGGCTTACAGCCGCTACCTGGCACGCAATAGCGAACGCGTCCGCTTGATCCCGTATGGTGAAACGCACGGCAAGCGTCCGTTGTTGATGCTTTTGGTGACACGCGGCGCCGACGAATTGAACTTGGAACTCGTCAGCGAGGCGCGCCGAAAGCTCGCGAGCGGACAGAATAAATCGGTTCCCGAAGGCGCCAAAACGGTCGCCTACTTTGGCTATAGCGTCCACGGCGATGAAGCGAGCGCCGCCAACGCATTTCCCGCCGTCGCGTATTACTTGGCCGCTGGCAAAGGCCCTGCTATCGAAGGATTGCTTGATAACAGCATGCTGTTGCTTGACCCGGCACTGAATCCCGATGGCGTGGATCGATTCGCCAACTGGTCCAATGAAAGTCGAGGCCGATACGCCAACCCGAAAGGAATCGATCGCGAACACAATCAGCCCTGGCCCGGTGGACGCAGTAACTACTACTGGTTTGACTTGAATCGCGACTGGCTGCCGACGGTGCATCCTGAGAGTCGAGGTCGCATACGGTTATTCCATCAATGGAAGCCCAACGTGGTTCTCGATTTTCACGAAATGGGTTCCACGAGCAGTTACTTTTTTCAACCCGGCATACCCGCCCGCAACAACCCACTGACGCCCAATCGGGTGTTCGAGTTGACTCGCAAATTCGCTGTCGAACATGCACGTGTGTTGGATGATGCGAACGAGTTGTACTTTTCCGAAGAACGCTTTGACGATTTCTACATGGGAAAAGGCAGCACGTATCCCGACCTTCATGGTGCGATCGGCATTTTGTTCGAACAGGGCAGCACACGTGGATTGCGTTCCAAGAATGATCGCTACGATCGATCGTTTGCCGAGACGGTCGCAAACCAAATTCGCACGTCGCTTTCCAGTTTGAAAATGCTGGGGGTGTTGCGAGATGAATTGTTGGAGCATCAACGGAAATTCCATGTCGATGCGTTGAAGAAGGCCGCGAGCTCGAGGATCCGGGCGTTCGTCCTGCAC
>JBCBOO010000143.1:0-16163 GCA_039821235.1 Planctomycetota bacterium | reverse complement strand
TTTTCTAATCCGCACGGATTAGAAAAGGGGAAGGGGGGGTTTTTGGAATTCGGATTAGAAAAGGGGAAGGGGGGGTTTTTGGAATTAGGGGGGGTTTTTGGAATTCGTGGCATTAAAACAGTCTATAGCAACCCAGAACCAAGTCAAAGAGGCCTGACCCCTTTGATTCCCTCCATGCCAATGACGTTCGCGGTTCAGCGGTCTCCTTTGGGGGATCTGGATTGCTGGACCAACCTCAGTGGTGTTGATCAGCCACTGGATCGACCCCGGCGCTCCGCCGGGGTACCTACCTGTTTCGCTCGTTTGAGTGAAGCAGGGCGTTTCACTCCACCGTCAATTCGAGTCGCTTGATTGGGTGCTCGAGGAGGGTGGACACGCCGCTCCGAAAGGATCGGTTACATTGGTATTGACTGCCTGAGGGAATCGCCGACGCACCAAAGCAGACGCCCTCGACGATGGACAGCCAATAACCAAGCGGTTGCAACGGACCTCGCGTTCAAGGTGCCAAGCAAAGGCAGGCTTGTCGGGCGCGAGCCCGCTGAACCGCGAACGTTATCCGGCTTCCGGCAGCCATACGCAATTCACGGATTTCACAGATGACTCGAAGCATCCTCCTGTTCGCGTTAGCGATTTCCTACTCTTCTGTTTGCGTTGCCCAGACTCCACACCGTCTACTTTGGGATGGCACGCCTGGGGAAGGGAAGACAGCACTCAAGATCATGATGAAGGACCCGTCGTGGGTCACAAAAAGAGATTCAGATAGTCGGACACCACTTCATGTCGCGGCACGTTTTAACCATATCGACGTTGTGAAATGGCTACTGAAAAACGGCGCTGATGTCGACGCTCAGGCGTACAACAGATTTACTCCTCTCCACCTGACCAAAAATCCTGAGATCGTCAAACTGATCCTGGAGAAAAACCCTGACCTTACGCTTAAGTCGGTTTCTGGAACTGCACTTCAAGGGGCCATTGATGATCTTCGTCACTACACCAACATTTCGAATCGAGGCGAAAGTGTAAAACAAGGCGCGAATGCCCTTCGAAAAATCGTGGCATTGTACGTTGAGCACCTTGGCGATGACATCGACTTGGTTTCGGCAGTCAGACTCGGTCGGTTGGATACGGTTCGTAAGATCGTCGCAAACGATCCGGCCGCCGCACACGGTGAAAAGTATGGCCCAAATCCACTACGGGAGGCTGCGAACTGGGGACGAATTGAAATTTGCAAATTTCTTGTTGAGGAACATAAGGTCGACGTTGATGACTTTGATGGAGGAACAGGCTATCCAATTATGAAGGCGGCATTGAAGTACCCCGAAATCGTGAAATACCTTATTGAAAACGGGGCCGATCTGAAAACGCGGATTACGTGGAAAGGGGGACGCACAGGAGTTTGGATTATTGGTGACGATGCGACTGCATTGCACTTTGCTGCTCGCGATGGCGTGCCAGAGACTGTCAAAATCCTTCTCGATGCTGGCGTTGACCCGTTTGCTACAGCTCACGATTCGTTTGACGAAGGAAAAAAGCAAACCGCATTGGAAGTGGCGGCCTATTTTGGAAAAACAGACAACGCGCTTTCGATTCTCGACCATCCAACATTCAAGAACGCAGATCCAAAACTCCGCAAGCAATCACTAAATGAATCACTTAGAGTTGGTTCATCTTCAAGTTGGCTGGCCTTCGAAGCGCAAGATCGCTCGGAGTTACTTGATGCCCTTCTCATGAACGGCGCAGACCTGGATTCAGGCGACGCCGGCTCACCAATACAAATCGCGGTCTCCAGCATCCATCCCAACGACGACGACAAAAATGAAAGTATCAAGAAAATGGTAACCGTGTTGAGAAAACATGGGGCCGAGATTGATGTTTTCTCCGCAGTTGCGATAGGTGATTTTGAATCATTGGCAAAACTGCTTGGCGAGGATCCGAAGTCTTCAAATTCCTATTCGATTGGCGGTTACCCGGCATTGCACATGGCTATCAAAATGAACTACCCCAAAGCCGTGAAATTGTTACTGGACGCTAAATGCGATATCGAGATAAAGAACAAAAGCGAATCGACCGGCTTGGAAGGTGGAACTCCACTCTTATGCGTCGCATTCTGGGGTCACGACGAAATCGCAAAGATGCTCGTAGCCGCCGGAGGAAATGTAAATGCAACTGCTGAAAAAAATGTTTCGCCACTTCACGAAGCGGTGAGATTCGGTAATGTCGGTATCGCCAGACTGTTATTGGAAAACGGTGCAAACAAACAGGCAGCGGATCATGAAGGAAAAAGCCCGTTAGAATGGGCATCCAATGAAACCAGTCAACAGAAATTTGCCCAACTGTTTTCCGAATTTGATGAATCCCGAGACAAGCACTGAGATTTGCGGGATAACCAATAAGAATTTGACATCGCGTGATTGAACGACGGTGTCACAGTTTCGATTGAGCGTGAGGCTGAGGGGAGCGTCCACTTCGGCGGATTGAGCCGATGCTCAAATTCTTTGTTCAAGAAGCCCGGTCGAGCTGCCAGGCCTCTTTGGGGTTTGCTTTGTCGCCGAGGCCCCGTGGTGTTTGGTGTGGTGTGAGAACCTCCATTTTCCACGAGGGCCTTTTTTGTGGCTACCTCAATTCGCGGGTGATATCCGTTCGCCTAAAGTCCAGTGTTCTTCCCGCCGTCCATTGACATCACCGCGTATTCCGAGAGCGTGGACTATGAATTCCGAAACGACAGTTACGCTTACGATTTCGCTGAGATGAACGAAAAAGCTGATTGGGTCAAAATTGAATGACATCGTTCGTTTCGTTTCGGTCGGCGTTGTAAAACCTATCGTCGTCAGGCACAGGTGTTTCCTGGGACGACTTCTTCTAGATAACCGGATTTCGCTGAAACTGGATCCTCGGCGATGTCGCAAACCCTTCCGGCGTACGGACTGCTGTTTTGCCCAACCTTGACATTCATTGGATTTCGACCGAGGGCGGACGATTTATCGCGATGCCAGACGCGTTGCTCGACCAATGGCACGGCTTCCCTGACGACGGTCGCGATCCGCTTGATACCTCTCACGACTACGGTCGCGCCTGTGCAACGAGGGACTACGTTGCTGCGCTTCGGATTGGCGGATGTAACGCGATTGTGTTCGGCGAGAATCGTTCCGGTGGTGTGCTGCTCGGCCACCGGGCTCCCATTCTCTTTGAGTGGATTTACGCGGATTCCCCTGATGCGGTAGTCCGTATTCTGCAATGTCTTCCCGATGATCTTGCTTCGGAGGCCGAATTGGATTTCCGCGTGACCTCGGATCATCTCAATGTCTTTGATTCCGTGTGCACCGGTCGCAATTTTGATCCCCAACAGAGTTGCCGATTTCCAATTCAAGCGGGTCGGTACGTCATTGCTTCCTCCTTCTACGAACCGGACGCGGAGACTAGCCTGATTGTCCATCGTTTTCTCCCAGCTTGACGGCGAAAAATGAACCGCGATTCGCGGGCACCCTCTCGCCTGATTCGTTTTCAACGTTGCCGTGATGCCTTGCGTTCGATGCCTTCGGTTTCCGTTGACGGGACAACCGATCGGAAGACCCGGCTTTGGACACGCGCAGAAACCGGGATTGCACTTCCTCGCAGAATCCCTTTAAGAAGCAAGCATCGAAAACAATCTCCTCGATCGGTGTAGTCCAGTGTTGAGTCGATCATTGCTCCTCACGAGCGTGCTTGGTGTGATCGCTTTCGGATTTTCAGGCTGTAGGTCGACCCCGAAAGCGGTTCCCGAAATGAACTCCCTGATCCACTCGATTTCCTATGACACCGACTTGGAAATTCCTGCGGAGCCGCACGTCTCGGTTGCGTCGGGGCGACGCGCTACTACGGGAGCTCGCTTGACGGTGGAGACTCCGAGCGGACTTTCCGAGCGGATGAAATCGATGCGGGGTGCACTGGGAAATGGTGTCAAAGCCACTGGACGTTGGCTGGTGATCGGAACCTTCAAGATGATCCGATCGTCAATATTCGGTGACGAGGATGATGACCGCAAATCGTATCCGGCAACGGCGCGAGGCCGCGCGGACCGCAACTTTGATCAGTGGCTGGACGCTCGCGAGCGCTGGCGGCGGGAAGAGTAGGGACGGTCAATCAATCGCCGTCGTCTTATCACAGGTCCAAAACTCGACGCTATTCGGCTCGCGGATACGAACCCAGGATGTCGAGCCGACGAGTGAATTTTTGGAGACGCTCGATGGCGTCTGCAACGGCGGGGTCGAGACGGTGACCGGTAAGCTCGACGAAGAACAAGTATTCCGCCCGGGTCTCAGGGCACGGGAATGACTCAATCCATGTCAGATTCAGTTTCAGATCGCTGAAGATGGTCATCGATTCGGCGAGCGCCCCGGGTTGGTGTTCGACTTGGAACATCATCGATGTTTTATCGTTTCCGGTTGGCTCGGGCTGTCTTGCGCCGAGGACTGCGAAACGCGTCACGTTGTCACCGTTGTCTTCGATGTTTCGGCTGAGAACGTCTAGGCCGTACTCGATACCGGCAGGCAGACTCGCGACGGCTGCGATGTGCGAGTGCTGGGCGGCGGACTCGGCGGCGGCAGTTGTGCTGCTGACTTCAATGCAAGTCGCCGCCGGAAACTGCGACATCAGCCAGTGACGGCACTGCGAGAGGGCCTGTGGTTTACTGTGAATTTCGGTGATTTCGTCTCGGCGGCCAGACGCCAGCAAGTTGTGATGGATCGGCAGCAGCACTTCGCCGCAGATTTGCATTTCCTGACGGACGAACATGCTGAGCGTATCAACGACGCCGCCGTCGGTACTGTTCTCGATTGGAACGATTCCGGAGTGCGCGTCACCGCGTCGAACCGCTTCAAAGACCGCCGGGATGCTGGCAACGGGTTGAAAGTCAGCTGCATTTCCAAAGTACTCCATCGCAGCGAGATGACTGTAGGAGTGGCGGGGCCCCAGGAAACTGATCGCTTCCGATGCAATCCCGCTTCGGCAGCAACTCTCGATGTGCCGAAGCACTTGCCTCAGCTTTCGTGATTGTTCCGGACTGGGTGATAGTTCATGGACGAGTCCCGAAATCGATCGGTTCTGTTCCGCAGTACTCACCAGCTGGCCGGCCTGCGCGAGCGTCTCGGTTTCCGACACACGCTTGAGAATGAGCTTCAACAGCTCGCGGTCGATTTGGGCAAGTGATTCGGGTGAAGGTTGCATGTTCGTTTCGATCCAGTCCCACGCGAATTGGGACAATCCGCGAACGTGTTTCTGTCGTAGAGCGAAAGCTGCAGCGATCAGGTATTCTCGACGCTAAAATCAGAGGCTATCGCGTCAGTCCTCGAGGCGACAAGAGCCATTCGCGTGAGGAACGTGAAAATGCAAGGCAACTGCTGGACCAATCGACTGAAATTTGTGAGGAGGTGTTGATGAATCCGTACGAGCCACCAAACGCCGTCGAAATGATGAGCTCACGGACCCGTGACTGGGAGCGAGATCAATGTCCTTATTGTCTTCACCGCCAAGGACGTTGGAACGCGATCAATTCCTGGGGGCAATATCGATGTAAGAGATGCGAGCAGAAGTTAACAGTGCGTCTTCCAACCTGGTTCACAGTACTTTTCGTTGCGGCGTGGGCCGCGTTCGCCGTTGCATACTACATCAACTGGTTTAGCTTTCGAACGAGTATCCTTTGGTTTCTATCGATGGCCGCTCCCCTCGTTGGTCAACTTGCCTTCGGCTATTTTCATCCTCCCGGACCCCGAATTTACTCCAGAGCCGAACTTGATTCACCGGAAGGCAGTCCATCGGTCGAGCCGTCGTGAGTGTCCGGGGAAACTGATTCAACAGACTTTTCGTTCGACTCCAGTTGCAGGTCAATCGCTTTGTAGATCCGATTGAACTGTTCGACGAAAACGCAACTGTCGACCGGTGGCAATCGCATCGGGCCGACCGGTTGCGGCCCGCGGGAGACCAAACCGTCGACGGCGCTCGCTTGGCGGTTGCTACTGCTCAATGGCTCTCTCCGACAGACTGATCCAACCGCCAAGGACTGCGATGGACCATCAGCTATTCATCCTGACCACGGTACGTTGCACTGGGGTGAGGAAACCCGAGTGACTTGTCGACGCGATTGTAAACCGGCAATCCTTTTTGGTAGCGTTTCAGGTTGATGACCGCCAGCGCGGTGGAGTCATCCACGCGTCTTGCAGATTGGGCGCCGACGTGCGGTGAGATCATCACTCGCGGGTCATCCCAGAGCGGACTGGAGGGCGCGAGCGGTTCGACTTCGGTCACGTCGAGCCCGGCACCAGCCAAACGGCCATTTGCCAACGCAGCGCACAGTGCGGCTTCCTGGACGACTGCGCCGCGTGCCACATTAACGAGGTAGGCACCGCTTCGCATCTTGGCGATTCGACTGGCATCAAAAAGGCCCCGCGTCGACTCGTTCAGCGGAAGAGTCAGAATCACGATGTCCGACTTCGACAAAAGCGTGTCCAGCTGATCGTGGGGCAACAACTCGTGTACTTCTGCCGGGCAGTCGACGGGATAGTAGTCCGTTGCGATGAGGCGGACGTCCCAAGGAGCCAGTACGCGGGCCAAGTATCGGCCGTTGCCACCCATGCCGACGATGCCAACTGTTTTGCCGCGCAAGTCATCGGTCGGCAACCGAACAAACTCACGTTTTGCCTCGGCACGAAAAAACTGCGGCGCGCTCCGGAGCAGTCCGAAGAGTAGCGAACACGTCTGTTCGGCGACTTGGGGGGCGAACAAGCCGGAGGCGCTGCTGACGGTGATCTCGTCACACTCGATGACACCGGGAACAAGGCAGTGATCCAGTCCCGCAGCGGATGATTGAATCCATCTCAGGTTTCCCGCCTCAAGGACTCGCGTCCAATCGACGGGCACTTTGGCATGCCCGATGAAGACTTCGGCGGTCGGTAGCAACTCGTCGATTCGCTGTTGCCCGGCGTTGATGACCTCGGCCTCCGGCGCGGCGGCTCGGAGGGATTCAATCTGTCGTTCATTGACGGGGTAGCAAAGGACGATTCGCATGGCGTTCTTACTCGGGACGGAGTACCGGGAACAGGATCACGTCGCGGATCGAGCGTTGGCCCGTGAGCAGCATGACCAGTCGATCGATTCCGACGCCGAGTCCACCGGCGGGCGGCATCGCATGACGAAGCGCACGAATGAAGTCGTGATCCATCTTGGCCATCGAGTCTTCTTCGTCCAAACCTTCAAGTTGGGTTTCGAAAAGTTTTTGCTGCAGGTCGGGGTCATTCAATTCCGTGTACGCGTTCGCCAGTTCCATCCCGTTGATGAACAGCTCAAACCGCTCGGCGATGTCCGGGTTGTCACGTTTGCGTTTTGTCAGCGGACAAATACTGGCCGGGTAATCGATCACAAAGATCGGCCCCTCAAGAGTGTCCTCGACTTTCTCTTCAAAGATCTCGTTTCGGATGACGTCGGAGTGCTTGCCGTCGGTTTCAAAGCCGAGGGATTTCGCATACTCGATGACCGCGGCATCGTCCGATGCATCCACGCCGGTGGCACGCTGCAGCAGGTCCGCGTACGTCGCTCGCTCGAAGGGAGGCGTGAAGTCAATCGTCTTGCCATCGAACTCACGCACAAACCCGCCTCCGATCGCTTCGATGGCGTTGCAGATCAAGCTTTCCGTCAAGTCCATCATGGAACGGTAGTCCCCGTAGGCTTGATAGACTTCCAGCATCGTGAATTCGGGGTTGTGACGCGGGCTCAGGCCTTCGTTGCGATAAACGCGTCCCATCTCGTAGACCCGTTCCATGCCACCGACCATCAAACGTTTCAAGTGCAGTTCGAGCGCGATCCGCATGGTCAGTTGCATGTCGAGTGCATTGTGATGCGTTTCGAACGGTCGCGCGGCGGCGCCACCGGCAACCGTGTGCAGCGTCGGGCCCTCGACTTCGCAGAACCGTTGATCATCCAACGTCGATCGAATTGACTTGACGATCTTGGTGCGGTCGAGAAACGTTTCGATGGTGCCGTCGTTGAAAGCCAAATCCGCGTAGCGCATTCGTTGTTTCAAATCGACGTTGGTCAGACCAGCGTGCTTCTCCGGAGGTGGCTCCAGCATTTTCGAGAGGAAAAACAACTTCTCGGCGAACACGGTCAACTCACCGGTATTTGTTCTGCCGAGGCGTCCTTCGGCGCCGACCAAATCTCCGAGGTCGAATAGTCTGGCGAGCGCAAAATCGTCTTCGCCGACTTGTTTCTTGCCGATAAAAATCTGGATCGTTCCCGTCCAGTCTTTGACGTTCAGAAAAATCAATTTGCCGGTCGGTCGGGCGAGCATGATTCGCCCCGCGATTCGCACCTTGGGGCCGATCTCCTCGCCAGGGCCGTTGTCCGATTTCCATTGCCGATAATCCACGTCCTCGGATTCGACATCGGGCAGCGGCAGGAGTTCTCCGTCTTTGGTTTTGAATTGAATTTGATCGATCCATTCCCGGCAGTCACCGACGAGAGCTCGATCGTCGAATCGAGACCCAAACGGGTCGATTCCGAGAGCCTCGATTTGGCGGAGTTTTTCCCGGCGAGCCACGCGTGGATCGGTACCGTCATCTTCGGGGCTGGGTTCGGGCGTCTGATTCATGAGACTGGCGTCGCGGAAGGGATCGGAGCGGCAAGAATTCCCAGGATTGTTGAAAGCGGGCAGTTTTTTGACAAGCCGACCGTTGTTTGGATCACATGGATTTGCCGGGCTCGTCTTGACCGCCATCGCCAAGTTCGGCTACGAACCGCGTTCCACGAAGGATTCCCGATTCAACAACTCCATTTTTGGGTGTGCACGAAAATGTTCCGATTGACTGTCTTTGCGTTTGCGGTTCTTGCCGGAACCGCTCTCGTTGCACAGCCGCAGTCCGTCGCGGCGGCCGAAATTGTCCACTACCAGTGCAAGGACTGGAAAGCCAAACACATTCACGACAACAAGAAAGCCGAAACGATCACGGCGACGCTCAAGAAACTCGGCTGCGAAGTAAAGGTCGAAGAGCACAACGGTCACAAGGATGTCCGATACCGCTGCGTCAAAGAAAAGAAACTGCCCGTCAAGACGCACGAGGAGGCGATGAAGTGGGAAAAGTGGTTTAAAGAGTATGGCTTCAAGGCCTACCACACACACCGCGTCGCGTTGCCGAAGGTCGATTTGTCACTGGCGGACTGGGGTGAAGACGGTCCGCTTCGAAAGGAGCCCAGCGGCCAATCGATTCAAGTGTTTCGACCGAACGGTGTCCGAGTTGCGATTCCACAACTAGGTTCTCGATCGCACTTGCTTCACCTGACACAGAATTTAGTTCAGGACTCCGAGAGGCCTGTTCTGGAATCCGATCCCGATCTAAACTTCCATTTCTACCTTTCGCAAATCAGGTAAATACGCGTCGCGGGAACCATGAGTAGGACAGGCTTCCAGCCTGTCGCCCTTGTGCAGACAGGCTGGAAGCCTGTCCTACGTCCAGATTCCTGTGCAGACAGGCTGGAAACCTGTCCTGCGTTCCAGGTTTTGCAGACAGGCTGGAAGCCTGTCCTACGTTTCAGATTTGTTCGGAGGATATGCGAATTGGCTAGCAGACTGATTCGAAATCAGTTGCCGGGTAACCGGTTGCGGGTTCGAGTCCCGTGTCCTCCGCTTTCGTAGAGCCTTGCCGTGACGCCGGCCGTCGCGGCAAGGCTTTTTTCGTAGATTCAGTTTCGCACGCATTTTGGTCCACGTTCAATGAGTCGACCGATTAGCAAAGTCGCGCCCGGGTGGTGGGACTACACGACATTGGATGAGTCGCTTCTTGAAGATGCGGCCAAGCTCACGGCAGAGGATCTAGTGGGGCTTTCACGCGATGGATTTCAAGTTCGCATCCTCGATTCGCGCGAAGAGTTCTACCTGGCCGAGGCACTCGAATACATCGAGGCGTGGCGGCAATCCACCGATGATCACCCCACCGGGCTTTGCGGTCCCATCGGGCCGACGGAACAACTGCCGCTCGTGGCAAGGCTGATCAACGAGCTTGAGATCGATGTCCGGGCCGCTCACTTTTGGGGCATGGACGAGTGGGTCGACGAAACGGGAACTCCGGTGCCGATCGATCACCCGCTCAGTTTTGCACGCGCGGATATGGAGCTTTGCTTCCATCGAATTCGCCCGGAACTTCGAATGCCAGAATCCCATCTGCATTTCCCGACTGGAGATCTCGAGGCTTTTTCCAAGAGCTTTGATGACATCGACTGCCTGGTGATGCAGGGCGGCCAGGGCGAGTGCAAGCACTGGGCGTTCAACGACCCGCCGAAACGCGAGGGTGACTTCGTCGACCAACCCGTTTCGCCTGAGCAGTACCGGCAATTGGGGACGCGGGTGACGGAACTGCACCCGATGACCATCATCCAGAACGCCCGCACCAGCGGTGGAGGCCAAGTCGCTCTCGTTCCGACTCACGCCGCGACGGTTGGCCCGCTGGAGACTTGGAAGTCGAAACGGGTCTCGATTTGGCACAACGGGAACCATGACAACCCCTTCGGACAACGATTGACGACGTTGATGATCGCAAAAGGCATTGCCGACACTTCGGTTCCGATGTCACTGCTGGCCGACCATCCGGATGTGCGGTTCACGTTTTTGCGATCCGGGATCGGCGTTTGCGAGACGGAAATGCATTAAACTTCGTTCATGAACATTCTCTCAAGACAAACCGTGACGGCCTCGATCGGCCTTCTCTTCGTGCTCTGCACCCCTGTGATTGCCCAGGAAGGGGCTGCGAAATCCGATACGGAAACGGCACCCGTTGCCGCTGTCATCGACGACTCGGCGCCGGGCTGGCGATCTTTGACCGAAGACGATTTCGCGGCCGTCAACAGCAACAAAGACACGTGGTACTGGTCCGATGATGTGTTGCACTGCACGGGACAGCCGGTCAGCGTGCTGCGGACGAAAGAACAATTCGAGAACGTCGAAATCGTCGTCGAATGGATGCATGAGAAGCCGGCGGGCAACTCCGGTTTGTTTGTCTGGGTCACGCCGGAATCCGTGGAGAGGTTGACGCGTGAAGGCAAGCCCGGTTTGCCACAGGGAATCGAAGTCCAGATGCTGGACCATGGCTACACGGACATGATCAAGGCCAGGGGCGGAAACACGGATTGGTTTGGAACCAACGGTGATGTCTTTGGTGTCGGGAAGTCATTCCGGCCGTTCCCGCCCACGTCTCCCAATGGCAGTCGCAGCTTTCCTCGCAAACTGTTGAGCAAAGGCAACGGGCAGTGGAACCACTACTACGTGCGGGCGATCAACGGCGAAGTACGGTTGTGGGTCAATGGTGAAGAAGTCTCCGGCGGAAACGGTATCAACGACCCGAAGGGATACCTCTGTTTAGAAAGCGAAGGTTCACCGATTCAGTTTCGAAAAATTCGTGTCCGCGACTTACCGTGATCCGCAAAGCGTGCCAATGATTCCGGTTGTTTGGCAGTCTTCACGCGTCGTCGCGGTCAATAAGCCGGCCGGGATTTCGACGCAGGCACCGCTGCCGAGTAAAAGCGTCGAACAGTTATTGCGACATCAACTTGGCACCCAGGCGACCTACCTCGCCTTTCCGCACCGACTGGACCGCCCGGTCAGCGGAGTCCTGTTGGCAGCGCTAACAAAGAAAGCGGCGCGATTGTTGTCGGAACAGTTCGCGGCCAGGAAGACGGAGAAAACGTACGTCGCCTGGTTGCGTGGTCGCATGGAAATTGACCGCATGAATTCGACTTGGCAAGATTCGCTCCGGAAAATTGCCGGCGAGCCACGGGCGGAGGTTTGCCGTGAAGATTCTGACGGGGCCAAAACCGCTGTGACAGAGGTTTTGTCGGCCGACTACGATGCCGCCAAAGATGCGACACGTGTGTTGCTCCGCCCGGCGACCGGCCGAATGCACCAACTGCGACTCCAGGCGGCGCACCGGGGACACCCGATTTTGGGTGACGAACTCTATGGCGGTCCGGAGCCGGGAGATCAAACATCGGGACCGAACGAGGTTGACGCTTTGCAAGACCCGACGATTCGACTGCACGCCCTCAAGCTCGTTTTCAACGATCCCGTCAACGGGCGACGGATCACCGTCAACGCCGAGAGCCCCTGGTAAGATTGCCCGACACGGGGTGTTTCGGGGGAAGATTCCCGTCAACGATTTTTCCGTGGACTTGGCGAGTCAAGCCATCCGAAATAAAGTTGCCGAGTGCTGCCCGATTGCGGTACTAGCCTTAGTTGAGTGGCAGTCACCCCACCTGGAGCGAATCCATGGTCCGCGTCGGAGCCGTTTCCTACTTAAACACCAAACCGTTGATCCACGGACTGGCGGATTCGTTGTCCGCGGACGATTCGTTGGTTCTCAACTTGCCGAGTCGTCTGGCCGCGATGCTCACCAGCGGTGAACTCGATGTCGCGTTGATTCCCTCGGTGGAATTCTTTCGGGGCGAGGACTACCGAGTCGTTTCGAATGCGGCGATCGCTTGTCGCGGCCCGGTTTGGAGCGTTCGACTTGTCAGCCGAGTGCCCGTCCGCAACATCCGACGGCTCGCGCTCGACGAAGGTAGCCGTACGAGTGCGGCGATGGTGCGGGTCTTGCTCTGGCAGATGTACGGACTGCGTCCCGAAACGACGATCCTGTCGATGGAGCAGACGCCCGAGTCGGCCGACGCGGATGCGGTGTTGATCATCGGCGATCGTGCCATGCATCCCGAACGCGGCGTTTACGAAGAGATTTGGGATCTGGGTGATCGTTGGTGCCGGCACACTGAAACACCGTTTGTGTTTGCGATGTGGGTCGCACGTTCCGGTGTCGACACGGACGAACTGGTCCCGGTACTCGAGCGTTGCCGTGATCAGGGCATCGAGTGCTTTGAGCAAATCGCTGCTGCACACGCGGCGTCGCACGGACTGACCAACGAAGACCTATACCGGTACTTCGCAGAAAACCTACACTTTCATCTCGGCACGCGCGAGCGAGACGGTTTGTCACGATTCCATTCCGGATGCAAGGAACTGGAGCTAGTACCGTCGACCTCGGATGTGGATGCCGCCGCTTTCCTACGTTGATCAAACCCCATTGAAATCATGATCCGTGACATTCTTGACAAGGCCGTTCAGGGCGAACGACTCTCCGGCGACGAAGCCATCAAACTCCTCGAGAGTCATGACCTCGCGGCAATCGGAGCGGCGGCCGACAAAGTCTCGCGGCGCATGCATCCCGAGCCTTACCGGACTTACAACGTCGACCGGAACATCAACTACACCAATATCTGCACCGCGGTGTGCGACTTCTGCGCGTTCTATCGCGGGCCAAAGAGCGACGAAGGTTACGTTCTGCCGCGACCCGAATTGCTAAAGAAAGTCGAGGAGACGGTCGCCGTCGGTGGCAATCAAATCTTAATGCAGGGCGGTCTGCACCCCAAGTTCAAATTGGACTGGTACGAAGAGTTGTTGCAGGACATCAAGTCCGCGTTTCCTGAAGTAAACATCCACGGCTTCAGCCCGCCGGAACTGCACCACTTCACCAAAGTCAACAATCTGACGATTGAAGAGGTGCTGGCGAGACTGAAAGCGGCGGGACTGGGCAGCATCCCAGGCGGAGGTGCCGAGATCCTGGTCGATCGAGTCCGCAGTGAGATCACCCGCGGCAAGGTGATGACCGACGACTGGCTCAATGTCATGCGAGTCTGGCACAAACTGGGCGGCATCAGCACCGCCACGATGATGTTCGGGCATGTGGAAACACTTGCCGAGCGCGTCGAGCACTTACAGCGTGTCCGTGATCTACAAGATGAAACAAACGGTTTCACCGCATTCATCTGCTGGACCTTTCAGCCCGACAATACCGACATGTCGGACGTCAAGCCGGCCGGCTCGTTCGAGTACTTGAAGACGCAAGCCGTCTCGCGACTCTTCCTGGACAATGTCCCCAACATCCAGAGCAGTTGGGTGACCCAAGGGTTGAAGATGGGGCAACTCGCCATGCTGTTCGGTGCGAACGACATGGGCAGTTTGATGATCGAAGAAAACGTGGTGGCGGAAGCGGGCACGGTTCACTTCATGTCGCTGTCGCAGATCCGCGAAGCGATCGAGGAATTAGGTTTCCAACCGCGTCAACGAGACGTGTTCTACAACCTTGTCAGCGAAGAGCTGGAGTTGAAGGCGATCGAGGCCAACGGGCAAACGGGGAACCAAGACAAAGAACTGGTTCAGCTGGGCAGCTCTTGAAGCGAATCAGAGACACTGCCTTGGCGTCTCCGAGGGCGACGGAGGTTTGTGTATAACGGGGCGGTTTGCCTTTGTTGACGCCCTACGCCCCTTCGCCCCGAGTCGATTCCTGATGACAGAGACGCCCGCGCCGGCCTCGCCGGAGAACACACGCATTGGATGGATTGGTACCGGCGTCATGGGCAACAGCATGTGTGCTCACCTGATGGACGCGGGTTACCCGGCGACCGTCTTCAATCGCACGCGGGCCAAGACCGCGGAACTCGACGCCAAAGGCGCCTCGGTCGTCAACTCGCCCAAAGAAGTTGCCGCGGCGAGTGACGTGGTGTTTACGATCGTCGGTTTTCCGGCGGACGTCCGCGACGTGATCCTTGGCCCCGAGGGAGTGCTCGCGGGTGCAAATGCGGACTCTGTCATCGTTGACATGACGACCAGCGAACCGAGTTTGGCAATCGAAATCGCCACCGCGGCAAAGGCGAAGGGAGTCGAAGCCATCGATGCTCCCGTCAGCGGCGGAGACACCGGCGCGAAAAACGCCGCGCTGTCGATCATGGTCGGCGGTGAAGCCGACGCCGTGTCACGCGTCTCACCGATGCTGAAGCTCATGGGGAAAACCATTGTTCATCAGGGCGGCCCGGGGGCGGGGCAGCACACCAAAATGGTCAATCAGACCTTGATTGCAAGCGGTATGATTGCGGTCTGCGAAGGCCTGCTCTACGCGTCCAAAGTGGGCCTCGATATCCCGACGGTCTTAGAGAGTGTCGGCTCGGGTGCGGCAGGCAGTTGGTCGCTGAGCAATTTGGCCCCAAGAATGCTGGACGGGGACTTCGATCCGGGCTTTTTTGTGGAGCACTTTTTGAAGGATATGAAAATCGCGCTCGACGAAGCTGCACGGATGAACCTCGCCTTGCCTGGCTTGTCCCTCGCGTATCAACTGTACCAAGCCGTGGCGGCGCAAGGTCACCAGCGCGATGGAACACAATCACTGATTCTCGCGCTCGCTCAGTTGAATCAAGTCACCTGGAATCAATCCTCATGAAAGCTGCATTCTTCAACGAAACAGGTGGTCCCGAAGTCATCCAAGTGGGCTCGATCGCCGAGCCAGTAATTGGAGAGAAAGACATATTGATCGGCACGCGGGCCGTCACGGTCAACCCGATCGACACGTATGTGCGAAGTGGACTGATTTCGTTTGACGTAGCCGCTCCGATCGTCCCGGGATGCGATGCGGCGGGAGTCGTGGAAGCCGTCGGCGCGCAAGTCGATTCCTTCAAACCCGGCGATCGCGTTTGGTGTACCAACCAAGGGTTGCTCGGACGGCAGGGTACCTTTGCGGAACGCATCGGCGTCCCACAGAAGTGGTGTCACCACATTCCAGACGGGGTCTCCTTCGAAACGGCAGCCGCGAACGCGTTGGTTGGCATTACGGCACACCTGGGACTGTTTCGCGAAGCTCAACTGGAACCGGCTGAAACTGTTTTTGTGGTCGGCGGCACGGGCGGCGTGGGTTCGATGGTCTTGCAGATGGCGCGGGCGGCTGGCGCGACGGTCATCACAACCGCGCGAGACCCCGCGCGTGCGGCGAAAGCCGTTGAGCTGGGAGCCGATCATGTGATCGACTACTCATCGGTCGACATTCATCAGCAGATCAAGTCCCTCGCGCCAAAGGGAGTCAACGTCTACTGGGAAACAAGACGCATGCCTGACTTTGATCAAGCGATCGAGGCGCTCGCACCGAAAGGACGCATGGTCATTATGGCCGGACGTGACTCACGCCCGGAGTTTCCGGTCGGACCGTTCTATGTGAAAGAGTGCTCGCTGCACGGATTTGTCATGTTCAAGGCAACCGCAATTGCCGGGAAGAAGAGGATCGCAAGGCCTGCAATATTCAGAATTGCAACGGGCGGAGCGCCTTCAAGGAACA
>JBCBOO010000142.1:0-16226 GCA_039821235.1 Planctomycetota bacterium | reverse complement strand
CTCGCATTGACTAAATTGACGATGTCGCCGCCGGACGTTCGGTACCGAGCTTCGCCCGACGTCGCCAGGTACGTTCGATAGATGCATTTCAGAACGCTCGATTTTCCCGAGCCCGAGGCACCGACCAGGCAGACCACGTGACCCGAGAACGAATCGAAAGAAACGCCGGAAAACGCCTGGATGTGCTGATCGCTTTCGTGGATGAAGAGTCGTTTGGACAGGTCGCGGACCGACAAAGTGGGCTGAGAATTCATGGGAGTCATCTACAACGCGGCGCCGACCAATTCTTGGGTGTAAGGATGCTGGGGGTCTTCGAGAATCTGATCGGTCAACCCCGATTCGACGATCGTGCCGTGCTGCATGATCATCGTCTGGGAGGCCAGCAGCTTGACGACGCCGATGTCATGGGTAACTAGAAGGATCGAAAGGCGAAGTTGTTGGTGAAGCTCTTGTATCAAGTCGAGGATCTGAGCTTGAACCGACAGATCCAGACCCGAAGTGACCTCGTCGAGGAACAGGATCGCGGGATGAACGGAGAGCGCCTTGGCGATCTGAACACGTTGTTGCATTCCACCGGAGAAGTTTCCGGGCAGCTCATCGATCCGGTCCGTCGGAACGCGCGTGCGACGAAGCAACCGAGTAGCAGTCGCACGAATGCCACGATAGTTTCGATGTCCGGCGGTCAAAACGCGTTCGGCAACGTTGCCACCGGCCGTCGTCCTGAAATTCAAGCCCAGCCTCGGATTCTGGTGAACGATGCTAAACGATCGATTCTTTAGCTTTCGGGCCTCGGCACGATTCAGTGTGAACAGGTCGCAGGTGACGTCGCCGTCGCGAAAGACGGCGGAACCATCATCGGGCACGTCATCAAAGAATAAACAGCGCAAAAGAGTTGACTTGCCGCTTCCCGATTCACCCATGATCCCCACCAATTCTCCGGCGGGGAGATCAAAAGAAACGTTCCGAAGCGCAACGATACTTCCACAATCTATGCACCGATTCGAGTCAACGGGTGGACTCGTAAAACAGGAATCGCACCCGGGGCCGTAACGTTTGCATAGGCGACGCACAGCTAACGCGTTCATGTCCGACTCCGCTGGCAAAATGCTGTGTCACTGCACACCCAGACACGACTGCCGTCGGGTCGTATGAGTTCATTCAGGTAGGACTCGGCGGAACCACAGCGTTGGCATGCTTGCCGCTGACCAGCCACATCGAAGCTTTCGACGCGGAATCGAATGTCATCAAACTCCAAAGGCTTCGCATCCGTGAAGGGTGGAACGGCATAGATCTTCTTTTCGCGGCCGGCTCCGAAGAGGTGCAGACAACGAGCATGATCCAACTTGGGCACGTCGAACCGCGGAATCGGCGAGGGATCAATGACGTAGTGCCGGTGGATTGCTGTTGGGTATCGGTGGCTGAGGGTGATTTCTTGGAACCGCGCCAGGTCCTCGTAGAGTTTGACGAAAATCTTCGAGTAGTCGGACTCGCCGTGCATCTGGACGCGTCGCTGTTCGTTTGACTCCACCAACACGAGCGGGCACGGGTAAGGGACTTGAAACACCAAGACTTGGCGATCCGTCAATGGTTCTTCGGGGATGCGATGCCGAGTCTGAATCAATGTCGCATCGGAAGTTATTTCACTCGTCTTTACGCCTGGGCAGACTTTTCGCACCAGCTTCCGAAGACTGCAGGCGTTGACCGATGCGTCGGCCCCTTGGTCGATGACTTTGAGGGTGTCGGTGGGACCGATCAGGGACAAGGTCAGCTGCAAACCGCCGGTGCCAAATCCGCGTGCAATGGGGAGTTCGCGGGAGGCGAAGGGAACCTGATACCCTGGGATACAAACGGCCTTGAGCGAAGCGCGGCGGATTTCGCGTTTGGCGACGGGATCCAACAGGGCGAATTCGTGTTCCCGCCTTCGCCTGGAGCGCTGACTTGTGGGATCTGCCGACGTTTGTGATGGCTCACTGCCAGGCCGTGGCAGCGGGCCGTTGTCTTCAACCGCGCCAAGGCTCTTCGCGCTCGCGGGAGCCTCGGATCCGGGGCGGTCGACGTGTTGTTCTTGGGCCTCACTCATGTTGGACGTTCTGTGCGGCTCGGAGACGATCGAGATCAGACTGGAAGGTAACGTAGTGCGGCATCTTGTAGTGGACGCAGAACCCCATCGACTCCACCCCGTCAATGTGCATGAGGACAAACTCGGGATCTTCCGAAGGGTGCGAAATGCCGTTTTCTTCTCCGTTCTGCATGGCTCGATCAAGGATCGCCATGCTGATCGCTTTCGCTTCGTTGTGGCCAAAGCACGCGCCGTAACCGAGTCCGAACACGGGCGGGCCATCCTTCTGTGCTTGAAACATCGTCACAACTTCGCACTCAGTCATCAGCACTTCGCCGACTTCGGTCGGCTCCCCTGTGATCGGATGGGGCACCCGGACTGGTAGATATCCAACGCGAAGTTCGGCAACTGTCGGGTGAACATCGCCGTAACCGCGCATGCTGGAATAGGCCATGGCAAGAATACTGCCAGCGTGTGAACGAGCCATCATCGCCAAGCGAGCTGAACGAGGCAGCGGAAAAACGAGCGGCTGCCGCGTGATGTCAAAGGGCGGGCGCTGTCCGCCGGAGTTTTCGGGGGCCGCCAAGAGTCCCTGTTGCCGAAGAAAGTCGATGACCTTGGGGACCGAGGAGGGAGCGGACTCAACATCCAATTCGGCGACTAAACTCAGCCATTGATTTAGTTGCTCCTTGAACGCCTGATCGTCTTCTTCGAGCAACTCGAATCGAAACAATCGGTGAGTGTAATCCGGCGTCGGACCCAAGCTTTGACCGCCCGGAACATCCTTGAAAGCCGCACTGATTCGGCGGATCAGGCGCAAGCCGGAGGTGTCGTGTGGTTCGGTTTCCATCACCCTTGGACGCGTGCTCCGGTGGGCCCGCAATAGGAACGCGGCTTCGAGCGGATCTCCCAGCGACTGCTTGATCGCCAGTGCGGCTAACTCTGGGTCATACAACGCCCCTTCACTGATCACCTGGCTGTGCAGATAGTGCATTTGATGCTGTACCTGCGACGCCGATAGGGGGCTTTCCTGGTCGGCATGCTGACTTCTCAAGAACTCGAGTACGGATTCGGCCCCTTCGATCGCCGATTCACCGCCCTTAATCGCGACATAACCCAAGTTCGGTTCCTCCTAAGCAGTCGTAGCGGTTGAGTCATAGTCAAGCGATGACGTTCGCGGGATTCCCACCACGTTCTTCGCGTCGACGAGTAACAGATCGACACCCATCGGATAGCGACAGCACCAGTCATCGCGAGCGACCAGCCAATCCACACTTAAACCGGCCACGAAAAACGTGTTCCTACTTTCCACACCCGGTCCGGTGACGCGCACTTCGATGCCATTTTCAAAGCTTTGGCAGGCTAAGACGATGGTGGCCGACGCGTCGGGTCGATCCAATGTACCAAGCTTCGGATCATCGGAAGTCAACGCGAACCTGTCTCCCCGAGCGACAAGAAGATCCGCGACACTCGGCTCGACGAGCTGACAACCCAATGATGAAACCAGCCTGGATGGAATGGTGCCCTCATCCAGCCAGAGATCAGCGTTCTCGTCGACCAGTGTCGCACAGATGGCGTCCACCGCGTTTACGCCACTGGACGGTAATGGAGTGGCGACCCCGGGATAGCTAAAGCCGCGCAAGAGCGCGCGATAAACGGCTTGCTGTTGCTCGACATCAATCAAGTCAGTGAAGCCGCGAACTGACGAAGTCATGAGTCTTGGTCCAGCGTCGAAAAATCGACGGATGTCACGCCCATGATTTGTCGTCGGGTCGCCTGGACTTGGGAAAGCTGCGTCTGCCCTGAACGAAGCAACTCGACCGCATCATCGATTCCTTCCCAGCCATTGGCCACAACCGCGTCGAGCACCGCGATGCCTTGGGCCAAGGATTCGTCGTCACAAAGAATCGCGGCACCGCCCCGCGCGACCGCACCGTCGTCGCGACGCAGCTCAACGGCGGCCGTTGATAAACTGAATTCGCCAAGGTGAAAGGCTTCATTCCTGACCGAGTCGCGAGCGGCCAACATGCCCAAACCGGCTGTTGATGGTCGGACCTGAGTGACCTCATAGCGTCGACTCAATTGATCCACGAGTTCGGTGAGATCGATTCGCGATGCGGCACACCAACAGACACCCCAATGACCTCGGTCCGATCGCCACTCTTGACCGCTGTCCGGTTGGTCGTTGGGGAGGGTTGGGTTGAACGGCATCGATGCCATCGGCAAATACTTTGTGACTGGCGCTGCGGTAGGTGGACCTCCACGGGACATGTTCTAACAGGATGATCCGTAAAGATGAACGGGCTTCGGAGCAGTCTTCGATGAAGAACAGATGAATCCGCGGAGTCAACGTTTGGTGGATGCAGTCCATGCTCTATAACGGCCAAGTTGTGCGACGATGTAACTTTCGGCGAGATCAGCTGACGACGAAGTTTTATGTGAGTGTCGCTGCGCCGGCGTCCAACCAGGAGTCTATTGATTGATGCGTGCGTTGCTTGTCGATTCGTCGAATCGATGTGAGCATGAGGGCAGCCAGCGATGGCTCGACCCAAGCGAGGCATCAGCACGCGGGCTGTCCGTCAGGATGACCGGGTTGACGTGCCGCTTCGGTCAACAGCTCGTGCTTGATGACGTGAGCATGAATCTTCGTGCCGGTGAAATTGTTGCGCTTCTCGGAGCCTCTGGAGCCGGTAAATCAACACTGCTTCGACATGTCGCCGGTTTGGTCGCTCCGGATGCGGGAAGCGGTGAGATCTGCGTTGGCGATCAACTGGTTCAAAGTGGCGGAAAGATCCAACAAAATATTCGCCAGATTCGAGCGGACATCGGTTTCGTTTTTCAACAATTCAATCTCGTCGAGCGAGTTTCGCTGTTCAAAAATGTATTGATGGGACACCTGTCTCGAATGCCGCTTCACCGGCGCTTGGCAGGATGGTTTTCCGAAGCGGAGAAACGCGATGCCATGCGGGCGTTGGCAATGGTCGACTTGGAATCGCACGCGATGCAGCGCGCCGGAACGCTCTCGGGTGGCCAGCAGCAACGCGGCGCGATTGCGCGAGCGATGGTCCAGCGGGCGCGACTCGTGCTGGCTGACGAACCGATCGCCTCATTGGACCCGGAATCTGCACGTTTAGTGATGGATGGACTACGCGAAATCAATCGACGCGACGGCGTCACCGTGCTGGTTAGCGTCCACCAAATCGAGCACGCCAAGCGTACTTGTGATCGAATCATAGCGCTTCGAAACGGAAAGATATTCTCGGATGGTCCGGTCGACGAGTTTCGACAGCCTCAAATCGATGCGTTGTATGGACGCACATCTTCTTCTCCATGACCAGCACCAAAATCCTGCAAAGACCGTTGTTCGTCCTCGTCTTGCTGCTAACGATCGCCGCTTGCGATCGTGGTGGCGGACCGCAAGAGTCGGGATCGCTGCCAGGCTCAGTTCAAAAGGATGAGATCAGCTTCGGCATCATCGCGACCGAATCGACGGTCGGATTACGGCGAGAGTTCGATCCCTTTCTGCAGGACATGTCCGAATCACTTGGGTTGCCGGTCAAATCGTATTTTGCGTCCGACTACGCTGGTGTGATCGAAGCGATGCGGTTCGGCAAGGTCGACCTTGGATGGTTCGGAAATAAATCTGCGATCGAGGCGGCCGATCGGGCCGGCGGAGAAGTGTTTGCACAAACCGTTCCCGCCAGCGGGCAGCGTGGATACTGGTCCACGATCATCGTGCATGTTGATAGTCCCTATCAATCGATTGAATCATTGCTAAAGGATGCGGATGATTTAAGCTTTGGAAATGGAGATCCGCACAGCACGTCCGGTTTCTTGTTCCCCAGCTATTTCCTGTGGCGGGAAAGGGGGATCGATCCACGCAAGACTTTCAAATCCGTGGTGAATTCGAATCATGAAACGAACGCACTTTCGGTGGTCAATCGCCATGTCGACTTCGCAACCTGTAGCACCGAGGTCTTGGAGCAAATTCAGAATGAGCGTCCGGACACTTTCCGAAAACTGAGGGTCATTTGGAAAAGTCCTCTGATCCCGGCGGATCCTTTCGTGTGGCGGAAGGACCTGCCTGTTGATCTTAAGCAACGAATCCGGAAATTCATTTTCGACTACGGACGCGAGGGGCCTGACCACGAACGGCAGTTGGAGGTCTTGGCGGGCATCTCAGGCGGGTGGGCGCCGTTTGAACCGTCTAGCGATGATCAACTTCTGCCTTTACGTGAGATGATTCTGGCCAACAAGATCGAGCAGCTCACCCGAGAGAAAGGTCAACAGGCAGCTGGAATGAAGCGACTCCGAGAGCAGTTGGACGAAGTTCGAAGCCGCCGCGAACAACTGCTTGAATCCACGGACTCCGTTTCCGAATCGGCAGGGACTGATCGTGAGTGAGTCGTCGGAGCACGCCATTGAAACGATCCCACGGACATCCTGGGCTACGCTTGTGCAGCGTCTGGGTTGGACGGTGGCGGCGGTGGCAGTCCTTACCTGGTCGGCACGCGGAGCCGAGATCGACTTTCCAGAATTGATCGCCTCATCGGGCAACATGGTCGAATTCTTGCGAGGCTTCATCAAGCCGGACTTCGCTGATTGGCGCGACTTTGGCAGCGAAATGCTGGTCACCATTCAGATTGCGGTCTGGGGAACCTTTTTGGCCCTGGTACTGGCTGTGCCTTGTTCGCTCCTTTGCGCTGAGAATATTAGTCCGTGGTGGATTCGTCATCCGATGCGTCGGCTGATGGATGCCTTTCGCGCGATCAATGAAATGATCTTTGCCATGTTGTTCATCACCGCCGTTGGGCTCGGACCATTCGCTGGCGTCCTGGCGCTGTTCGTGCATACACTTGGCACGCTGACGAAGTTGTTTTCCGAGGCTGTTGAAGCGATTGACCCGCGTCCCGTCGAAGGCGTTCGCGCTACCGGAGCGAGTCCCATCGATGAGATCGTCTATGGAGTTATCCCACAGGTGATGCCACTCTGGGTCTCCTACACTCTTTATCGGTTTGAGGCCAATGTCCGTTCGGCAAGTGTTGTCGGAATGGTTGGAGCGGGCGGAATCGGAATGCTGTTGTGGGATGCCATCCGCGGATTTGATTACGCTCGGACTTCCGCCATGCTCCTTATCATTGTACTGACGGTGACCCTCCTGGATTATGCATCCGGCATCGTTCGCAAGCAGCTGACGTGAGTACTCGTTTACCACAGGCAAGTGACGTTGAATGAAGCGATGCAATTGAACCCCACCCACGTTGGCAATCCGTGTTCCACGTTGCCCCGCCGAGTCTTGCTAGGCGGTATGGCGAGTTACGTGTTGCTCGGCCCAGGTCGCGAGCTAGAAGCAGCTTCCCCGCAAACCGGCGTCGCAATGCGCCCGAGTGATGCAAACGATGGTTCGTCGTGGAAGCTGGGCCTGATCGCAGACTTGCACCACGGGCTAGCACCCGACGCGCTTGGGAGATTGGAAGCGTTCATTGAAGCGAGTGAAAAGGCATCCCCTGCTGCCATCATGCAGATGGGTGATTTCAACTACGGCGTCGACGCAGATGACTGCATGCGAGTGTGGCGAATGTTCGACGGTCCCAAATATCATGTCTTGGGCAATCATGACATGGACAAGACGACCAAAGCCAACATCGTGGACGCCTGGGAAATGCCGGCCGCCTACTATTCCTTTGACTTTCGAGGGTGGCACTTCGTAGTTTTGGATCGTAATCACCTTAAAACAGAGGACGGTGGTTTCATCGATTACTCGGAATCAAATTTCTACGTGGATGGTCGCCTGCGTGGTTACGCCGACACCGAACAACTCGAATGGCTGACCGAGGACCTTAGCCGTACCCAATTCCCAACGGTAGTCTTTTCACACCAGGGCCTTGGCATGAAGTCCGATGACCAGGCCGCGGGCGCGATCGAGACCGTCCTGGCAAAATCCAATCGAGGGTCGGGCAAGATACGAGCTTGCTTTTGCGGTCATCACCACATTGATCGATACAATCAGCGAGATGGCATCCACTATGTCTGGATCAACAGTGCTTCCTATCATTGGGTGGGCAGCGAATATGGACGGATGGCTGCCTATACCGATCCGTTGTTTACGTTCTTGACATTTCATCCCGATCAATCGATTGAGGTCGCGGGTTGCGTATCGGACTGGGCGACGCCAACGCCGAAAGAACGTGACTATCCAGGTTGGGCGGATCTGAATACCGTGATCGTCGGTCGGAGGCTAACGTCTTCCCCGCGATCTAACGACTGATCGACATCGTTTCACAATTCGAGTCGTTTGTGAATTTGCCATGGAGACAACTCAACAGAGGTATCGAGCGGGTCAGCGGGTTTAGAATAGGCTACCGACGCGGCGTTTGGGTGAGCTGCAGTCGAAATTGATGCTGTGGATCCGTGTTGAACTGGTCAAGGACAGGTGAGTACGTTCGGATTTGAATGGTATCACCGTCGGGTAGGAATTCGATGAGCCGCAACCAACCTTGACCCCCTTCAGGCAACATCTGATAGTTGGCTAACAATTGATGAACCTGGCTCCCTCCTCGGGTTTGCGACACCACTCGTCCCGCCCCGTCCCCAAGGACATGTCCAGAAAGTACGAGAACAACGTTGTCGTGCTGATCGATTACTTTCCGCCAGATGTCTCCGCCGTCGTTGATGCCTTCGGAACTCTCTTTCACGCCGTAACGATAGGGACTCCACTTCTGGTCGGTCCTCAACGTGATGTCGTATATTGAGTCGTCGTTGTAGGTGTAGGCATGCGTGACCAAAATCGCACGGCGATCGGAATGCTCCGACAATAGATCGTTTGCCCATTGAAGAGCGCGGTCACGCGGAGCCCACTCCAGCGCGATTCCAATCCACCGCTCTCCGCCCCCCTCGAATAACGAGTAATTGTTTTCGGTCCGTCCAGGATCAAGAGTGCCTCGGAAAGAACCGTGCTTGGCGAAGTCTTCCTCAGGCAAGAATTGGCTCATCAATGAGTCATGCGTTGCTCCATTACCGCCCGGGCCCATGTCGTGGTTGCCTGGCGCGCAGATTACCGGCAGTTTGCCCCACAATGGCCGCATCGCGTCTTGTGCGTTCTTCCATTGCTCTGACGTATTGCGATTCGTGATGTCTCCTTCATGGAACACCGCAGCGATTTGCAAACGGTCACGGTTCGCGACAATCCACTTCGTTTGAGCAAGGAAGTGCTGCGGGTAGCGTTCGCTGTAGATCTGCGTGTCGGGCAGAGCAACCATTGTCGTAGAGCCGGGAACGAAGGCCCATGGCGCAGGTGCAACATAGGCTAGCGTAGGCTTAACGGCGGGGCCATTGCCATCGCGAACGGCGACCACGTAATCGTAAAGACCAGCAAAGAATGCCTCGGACGACTTCTGGAAACCAAGCGGGGCAACCGTTCTCCCGTTGGCATCGTCTAACTTGTCGAAAAACAAAGAAGTCAATAGCAACCGGCCCTCGCCTACTGCGGCTTCCACAAGAACCGGATCGCGATAGGTGGCGTTCAGGGTCAGCAGAACGCGGAACCCTTTTTGATCATGCAGACTCTCCCAGGAACCCCGGCGATGGTGCGTGGGCAATTCTAATTGATTTGGGTTTGATTCACGCCGCAGCAGACCCGTCACCAGAGGGTGCGAGTCAGCAACAACGAGGACCGGATCCCCATCCTTATCGGTGCGTTCAATTACCACCTCGTCAGGTAGAAATGACGGTGTTGCTTCTGTTTGATCAGCCTGGGTAAGTTGCAAAACGACGCCACCCTTTGAGAGAAAGCTCTGCAACTCATCTGCTTGTGAGTTCGCCCAGGCACGGTACCCAGCGTCTTCGGATAGAAAAGAACCCAAGACAAGGACATCACAGTCATGGTCGAGGCCCCGCTGAGGATCGAAGGTTTGTGTTTCGAACCCGGCTTCTGTCAAGCTTCGGCGAAGTCCTGTTTGACCGGTCCATCGATCCGCGATCTCCCAACACAGTGCCTTTGGGTTGTCTTGCGCCTGAACTTGGTCCAGGGATCCCCAAGCAAGAAACATCGCCAAGACGACTGAATACCGACACAGTGTTCCTCTCATACGATCAACATTCCGAAATTGAGGTCCGTTCTAGTGCGAAGTTTGATGCGAACAGCGCAAAGCTACTCGACTCGTTGTTCGGTCAATCGACGATCATGGTTGGCAAAGCGTCCGTCGTCAGCTGGTTTCGAAGGCCGTCTAGCCTTTTCCGTAACTCAAGCCACGGCTGAGACGCAACCGTTCTCGGGAACAGGGACTCTTGCTCCCAACGGGCCACTTCTTGATCGACGGCATCGAGTCTGAGCTGGAGAGTCGCGGAATCACTACTCACTGGCGTTCTTGAAGATGCGAGCGCCTTTGCCTTCTCCAACGTCAGCTTCACCAGTAAATCCACTTCCAGAGAAAGCCCTTCGTGTTTGGTCTCGTCGCTCGTCTCCTGGAATGTCTGGAGTTGGCTGATTAGATCACGAAGTGGACCGTCATCAGAATCGGGAGATCCCTGAGCCATGGACCGACTCTCGTCTTCAAGAGCTTTCAACTCTTTGCGAAGGGCCGCATGCCGATCACGCTCGATCGCCAATCGCGCGGCGAGCCAAGCGAAGTCCGTGACTTCTGGCTCAGCGAGCCGCGTCTGATGTGTCGCCATGATGGCATCGGATGCGACCGGATCGACGGACAGAAACTGCTCCGCTACTGAACGAAGATCAACGAACTGGGATGACCGTCGGGGAACTGCAGCGATACGTTCAAAATCATCGGTGACCGTCTCTGGTGCCAGCGTTAGTTTTTCCCACGTGTTGCCAGACGCCACCTTACGAAAGAAGACGCCACCGTCGAATGTTCCGACAACCAAGAAGCCTGGGGACGCGGATACTTCGCAGCAGATGTGGCCATCCAAACCTTGATGCGTGATCGTGCCGCCCACGGCGTCCCAAGTCCGCACGCCCGTCGAACGTCCTACGGTTGTGAGTTGATCCGCCGCGTCCACCGTTACACCGAGCAAACCATCAGGATCGACTTTCGACCTTTCAAGGAGGTTTCCCCAGTGCATGTCCCAAGACCTTACTTCGCTGTCGGCACAAACGGTGATCAAGCGACTTCCGCCGTCGGCCCAAGCGACTTGCGCTACGGCACCGCCATTACCGTTCAATACGTGCATTCGATCTCCGCTTTCCAGTTCCCACACAAATACGTTTCCGCTGCGGTCAGCCGAGGCGAGCATTAGTCCTTCAGGGTCGACTGCGACATCCAAGATCCAGTCCGTGTGCTTGTCGCTTTGCCAAACCGTTTTGCCCGTTGTCGTGTCAGCCACTCGGAGAACACCTTGCGGGCCCCCGCTAACCAGCCTGGTACCATCGGGCGAAAAAGCTGCGGCAAGAAGGACATCGAATTCATTGCCGTACATTGCGATTCGCGCACGGCTCGCGACATCCCAGACGGTGACGTGGCCGGACTCTCCTTGCACCCCTCCAGCGGCCACCAACTTTCGTCCCTGATCGGTGAATTCAAGGTCAAAGCACTCGCCCTCCGGATATGCCAGCACGCTGAATACGGAGCCGTCGTTGATGTCTTGCAAAACGATTTGACGTTGACCCGGCCAGGCAACGAGGCCGTCTGGGCTGGCTGCAACGGCAGTTATTGGGTTCATTTGCTTCGGCTCGAAAACCAAACCGTTGTCGACCACCCCGATCGCATCCTCCACCATCGATACCTCCGCCCTTGCTGCTGCAGCAACGGGGTCGCTCGCGGATCTGGGCAGCTTAAGATCGATCCAGTCGGCAATTTGCTGCTGGATCGAAACCGACAGCGGTTCACCTCCAGGCGGCATCGCTGGCTCTTCCAGGTGGGCCACAACCAAGTACAGCAAACTGTCTTTTGCATCGCCCGGTGTCACCACAGAACCGAGGTCCGAGCCATTCTGAATTCCTTCATAGGTCGACAAATCCAATCCGGATTCGGTTCGTTGTGGGTTATGACAAGTTTGGCAGTGCTTGCGCATGAGCGGACGTATCACCTCATCGTATGTTGGCACGTCAGCCGCAAACAGCGATGCATTCAAAGAAAACGAGGCAATTGCACTCGCGGCAAAATAAACGAGGGTCGACCGAAGCACTTCAAACCCCATCAGTGATTGAACACGAACTCTTTGGAATTCAGCAAAGCCCAGAAAATATCCTCCAAGTCAGCTTGGAGCTGTTCACCATTTAGCGTCGCAAGCAACCGTTGCATCTCTGCTGGTCGGATCTTTCTCGAGAAGCAATCCAGATACAACTCTTCAATGATGCGTTCGGGTGACCAACCGCGGTCCAGCCATCCCGCGATTCGTCCTCCTTGACGGATCTTCGCATTGGTTATTTCACCGTTGAGCAGGTGAAACGCTTGTGAGAGTGTTGGCGTCGCATCGACCTCGCAGGAGCAAACCGTTTCGCGTGACGCACGGCCAAACGTCGAAAGAAAGTAATTGCTAATCGCTCCGTCGGCGATTTCGACAGCCCGCGATTGAATGGGAAGACGCGGAAAGCGATCATACGACCCTGTGATCTGCGAAATCGAGTCAAGCAAGACTTCTGCGCGGATTCGCCGCACGACGGATCTCGAGTGATACACCTCGTCATTTTCATTCGTTTCATTGGCGCGGGTGGACCGCTGGTAGGCATCGGACTGACAAATCTCCCGAACCAACCAACGTACGTCATAGCTGTGATCTGCGAATGCCTTACCCAGCTGACTCAGCAGCCTCGTATTCGATGGTGGATTGCTGATGCGGACATCATCGACCGGTTCCACGATCCCACGTCCGAAGTGATGCTGCCAAACCACGTTGGCCATGCGTGTCGAAAAGAACGGGTTCTCGTCGGAGGCGATCCACTCGGCGAGCACTTTGCGACGATCGATGCCGTCAATCTCTGGCGTATCCCCACCAAGAAACTTCGGTTGCACGCTACGAGACTTGATGAAGTGCTCGATCTCGCCCCGACCGCGGTTGTACACAATGAACTCGCGCGGGTCGCGAGATTGCTTGAACCCGACCTGACCAAAAAAGTCGGCAAAGCCGTAGTAGTCATCCATCGTCCATCGATCGAAGGGGTGGTTGTGGCATTTGGCACATTGAATGCGCATCCCCAAGAACACCTGAGCCACGTTCTCAGCAATCAACTGCGGATTTGGTTCGATTTGATAATAATTGGTCGGTGGATTCTCAAACGTGCCTCCGCTGGATCCAAGTACATCCCGAGCAATCTCATTCCATGGTGTATTGTTGGCGATTCGCTCCCGAAGCCAGTCATGAAAGCCAAGGAGGGCTTTGTAACTCACCTGGTTGGCGGTGCGAACTCTAAGTAGCTCGCCCCATTTCATCGTCCACAGGTCGATGAACTCTTCTCGCTTCAGCAGTTCATCAATCAGATCGTTCCGTCGTGACTGAACTGGGGCGCCCATGAACTTGCGATAGTCTTCAGCGGTGGGTGTCAGTCCTAATAAGTCGATGAAAACGCGTCGCAGGAATTCTTCGTCAGTACAAAGATCCGAGGGTTGGATGCGTAACTTGCGTAGCTTTTCGTTGATCGCCTGATCGATCAGATTTTCGGAGCGGGCTACTTGCGTCTGGCTTTCTCTCTCGCCCGCGTCCAAGACGATGAATTCCGACCGCTGTGTGATGGTCGCAAATCGGGCCATCACAGACGTCTCACCGTGGCTCTTGGCTGTCATTCGGCCCGCCTCAGAAACCTCCAAGACGTGATCGTTAGTAGTGCTGTAAACACACAGATCCGTAACGTCTCGCGACGATCCGTCCGAATAGTGTGCGACTGCGACCAGGGGCTGCTCGGAAGAACCTGCCAGGAGGGTGGTCTGGCTAGGATACAGAGACAGCGATATTGGATCTGGCAATTCAAACTCATCCAAGGTTGCTCCTTGATGAATCCAATCGACCAACGTCTGGTACGCATCGCTGTCCGTGTCAAAGCGTTTCCCGCCGGTGTGGGCGACTTCGCCGATTGCTTTGCGCAGTAGTAGGCTCTGTTCGGGCACTGCGAGATTGATGCGACGTCCAATCATCTCGGATTTGATGCGATAGTGATCACCTTCAGCGTCATAGCCGAAGAGGGACAATTGAAAACCGTCCTTGCCCCTGGATGCGCCGTGGCAACGTCCTGAGTTGCAGCCGGTTTTGGTCAAAACGGGAACGATCTCGCGGTCGAAGCTGACAGGAGAAGGATCCTGTGTTGGGCTACCTCGATGGACCGGAACTTCGACCAGATCGTTTCCGTACTTCACCACCACACGGGTCACCGCATCTTCTAATACGACATCATCCGTCTCGTCAGACTCCTCTGTTGCTTCGCTCTTGCGATCACTCGACACAATCGTCTCGCAAGTCGGTCGGACCACGTTTCCGTCGAGGTTGGCGACGGAAGGCGCCAAGACTTGGAAGCTTGCTTGATCGGTTACGTCCACCGACAAACCGAATTTGTCAACGTGACGCACGATCAGCCGCTGAAAATCCCTCGGTCCATCTAAATGCACCGTCCGTGGGAAAACTTCGAGAGACTGTCCTTGCGATAGCCCGGAGCCCGCGACCAGGATGCACAGCCCTATCGTCGCTCGAATCGTCCACAGCAATTTCTGACTCGCTAAAGTCATCACCGGTCTCCTCTATTTGACTGTTGCCGCCGGAGGATCTCCAAACGACTCTTCTCGGGCGCCGGATTCGCACCCCGATCAAGCACCTCCAAGACGCCACCGTGTCCAATAAAGTGACTCTGTTCTGTTCCGCCAGCGACCACCGTCTTCAGTTCCAGCGCCAGGGTGTTGTGCAGTCCGACCGGGGTTTCGTCATCCAGGGTGACGGGAAAGATGACCTCCGTCTCGCCCGCAACAGCACTTCGACTGACCGAAGTGGCACCGGCTGGCAGGCCGAGCAGTGTTACCGTGTACTCGCGCTGTTGTTCTTCGCCCGGTGTTAGAGAGGCCTCTGGTAGCCACCCTAGTGAGCAGCGGACTTGAGTTGACCTGCCTGCTTCCGCGGCTGTTCTGACAATCTTTCCTTCCACCCTGGGGTGGGCGACGCGGATTTTCACTGGTGACGAAGCGATTGTGATGCTGCGACCGGCGTCAAAGCTAGTGGCGGCCAGGATGACGGAGTAATCACCGGGCTCCGCACGACGATCTGCGTTGAGTGTGAACCAGCCCTCCGAAGACTGTGAGCCGATCGTTAAGGGCCGTTCGGGGCCTCGCAACCATGCAGGCGTGGAAAGCAATTCGATTGACACCGGCTGTTGATACCCCGGTTCTCGATCGACGCGCACGTGGAATCGAAGTTGACCATTCTGAACGAGAGTTGCTGTTGGCGATTCGGCTGCCACCGAAAAGCGAGCCGGCTCGGTCACCAACACGGGAATCCGATCGATCGTCGCCGAGTGATAGATCGCCTTTCTCGGCTCGCCGTATACCAGCCCAACACGTTGCGCCAAACTTCCCAACACCGTGCCATTGGATGACGTACCGCTTGCCTTAAGACCGATCAGATGGCAAACGTCGGTCACCGTTTCATCGGCGGACACCAAAGCGTTCCCCACATAGTTCGTGGTCGAAATGGGAAGGCTGGTCCAGGTCACACCTTCCGGCAGGTCGGTCGCTTCAACAGTGACATCCCCCTCAAACCCTTGCCGACGACACGCGATCCTCACCGGGACAGCGGAACCTTTCGGTACCAGGATGCTGGGTAGGGACTCTGGCATTGCGGATTGGGGCGCCGCAAACATCACCTGCAATGCAGGTTCGGGACGCCGCAGCTCGACTCGATAAATGGATGTGGGACCGCCGCGCCCTAACTGGTCAGTCACGCGAAGGGTGTGTACACCGTCGGTCGCCGCGTAAATTCTTAGTGCGCTGTCGTGGATAATCGCGTCATCGTTGGACGCAACGATCTGTCCGTTCGGTCCTATCACGGTCAGCGTCGTATCCAACGGGGCCCCCAGAGCAGCGGCGTGGACTCTCGCGTCCAAAATATCCCCGGTCCGCAGATCCATACCGAAACAATCCACATCACCCGGAGATGCAAGGATTCCATTGAAAGCAGCCAAGTCGCGTCGGGACGATGATTCCTGCATCGAATGCGGCCATTGATTTGCTTGCCCCCG
>JBCBOO010000141.1:0-16310 GCA_039821235.1 Planctomycetota bacterium | reverse complement strand
TGTAAGCCACCGCGGCATCCAAGAGTTGTCGGTTCAAGACCGCACCGGCGGCATGCCCCTGAGCCCACGCCGCTCGCTCAGCGACTTTGGGTTCAAAGATCGCATCGGCGAAACGGAACTGGGCGACCAACCCAGGCTGCGGTGTCGTCCCGGCACCCGTGGCGGAGGAGCCTAAGCCGTACTGGAACGAGTTTCGGTTGACGTCGACGATGTCACCGTTGCTCGCTTGATAGTTCCCGTCATGCCGGTGAAAACTCAAGCCCGCTTGGATCGTCGGCAGCCATAGCACGTTGGCGGCATCCAATCTCGCGTAGGCTTCTTGAACCCGCCATCGTGCGGCCCCGACCGCCGGGTGCTTGCCTCCGACGGCTGCCAAAACGGACGGCAAGTTCATCGCGACGCCATCTGGCAAACTCCCCTGTTCTGCGAGACTCGTGACCGAGTCGGCGGGTGAAAGGGGCTCCGTTTCAATGGTTTGCTTCAGTTGCACCGGTGATGGAGAGAGCAACTCTGGAAACGAGTTGAGGTGGATCGCTAGGGATTCCTCAGCGTTCTGATTGAGTGCCGCGTCGAGGTTGCCTTCGTCGGGCTGCGACGTTTGAAAACTGGCCGGGACGGTTTTGCCAAACCCTTCGTTCAATTCGATCCCCCGACGGGCTCGCGAAGGTCTTTCGCAAAGCACCGGGGTGGTGACTGAATGCGTTTCTTGAGGCAGGCTCGGGGGCGTTGCGCAGCCCGCTGTGGCGACCAAGCCCATCAAAATGATTCGCTTCTGCATCCTGCCGACTTCCCAGTGAGAAATTCAATTGACGAGCCTGGCAGAGTCGCAATCGCTGTAAGCTTTCGCCGTCTCGCAATTGCGGACGAGACCATTGAAAGCGATCCTGCCGGTTTTGCTTCGGCAAACGGACTCGCGGAAGGTGACGATGGCGCCGGGTCGCACGGGAAATTCCAAGACGTTTGTCGGCGGTCAGGCTTGTTGTGCGAACTATGATGCACGTCCGCATCGGCGAATGTTTCGCCTTCGTAACGATTGTGCCGATTTTACCGCTTCCCTCCGACATGCTTCTCTCCATGTCCTATCGATCCACGTCTCGCCGATTCGCCACTCCTCGTGGTCAATGGCTTGTTCCCTGCTTTGCCGCAGCTCTGCTGGTGACCGGTTGCACGACCCATTCGTCGGTCCAGTTGACCGAGGATGCCGAGTCACGACAGGTTGTTTTCGTCAAGACGCTCCAGGTTCAGGAGGCCGACGTCAAGAAAACGACGACGCAGCCGGCGACGGTTGCCGCGTTTTTTCGATCGGAAATCAAACCGATGGCGACGGGCTACGTTTCGGAAATCCGCGTGGACATTGGGGACGTGGTTACCGCAGGTGACGTCTTGTTCGTGATCGACGTTCCGGAGCAACGCAAACAGATCGAAGTTTTGCAAGCCAAGGTCAAGCGGATGTTGGCAGAGCAAGAGCGTGCGACCGCCGGGATCACGCTGGCGGATGCACAAGTCTCCGCAGCAGAGGCATCCCTGGAAGAAGCGCGAAGCGACATGGCAAGCGTCGAAGCGGCGCTTGCTGCCGCAGAAGCAGAGTACTCGCGTACCGAAGACTTGGTACAGCGTGGATCGCTTCAGCAACGAATGCTCGATGAAGTCACGCAGAAACGCGATAGCCAACGGGCGGCAAGACAGTCCGTGCGATCGTCGATTCAGTCGGCTCAGGCCAATGTGACCGTTGCCAACGCACAACGCTCGGCTGCCGTCGCAGACTTGAAGGTCGCCGAAGCTGAAACCGAAATCGCGGCACGTGAGCTGGAACAGCTCGAGGTGTTGCTGCAATACGCCACCGTTACGGCTCCCATTGATGGTGTGATTACGGCGCGAAACGTCGAGCCGGGAAATCAAGTGACTCGAATGAACGAGTCGGATCAGCCTTTGATGGTCATCAGTCAAATGGATCGTGTTCGTGTTCACGTTCCGGTTCCCGAAGTCGATGCGGCTTGGGTTAATCCGGGCGATGATGTCACGCTGACCTTTCCGTCTTACTCCGATCAAGCACCCATTGAAGCGACGGTCACGCGGCAATCGGGTGAGCTGGATGCCAGCACAAGAACCATGTTGGTCGAAGTGGAACTTGAAAACGAATCCCGGATGCTTCTGCCCGGTATGTTTGGACAGGCATTGATTCACCTCGATGTGAAGACGGATTCTGCGCAACTCCCTTCGCGAGCGATTCGTTTTCGAGAGGATGGCCAGGCGTACGTTTACGTGCTTCGACCCGATCAGTCGGTTGCCGTCACGACGATCGAAACCGGCGCCGACGACGGCAGCCTCATCGAAATCATCTCCGGTGTTCCTGTGGGCACGGAAGTGATCGATGCCCACCTTCAGCGATTCGAAGACGGGCAAACGGTCTCCGTCCTCCCCACCAGTTCTTAATCTCGTCGACCAAGCCAGGTAGAAGAATCCGCAATGGGTTTGATTCAGTTTTCTTTGCGCAATCGCTTTGCGGTGCTTGCCGGTGCGATCGCGCTTTGCACGCTCGGCGTTGCCGTGATCCCGGGGATCACCATTGATATTCTGCCGGACTTCAAGAAGCCGGTTGTGGTGAGTTTCTTTTCGTATCCCGGTTTGCCAACGATGGACATGGAAAAGTCTGTGACGTCGCGGGTCGAGCGGGCGTTGACGCTCGCAGGGAAAATTGAACATCAAGAGTCGCGAACTGTTCCCGGTGCGGCCGTTATCAAGGTTTTCTTCCAGCCAGGGGCTGATGCCAGCTCGGCGATGAACGATATCGTCAATTTGGAGGCCAGTGATATGTTTCACTTGCCGCCCGGGATCGAGTGGCCGTTTACGCTCCGCAGCGAGCCGGCCAACTTGCCGGTCGTGTTGGCAGCGATCTCTGGCGAGGGACTGAGCGAGTCGCAGCTCTACACGATCGGCTACTACGCCGTGCGCAACAAAATGGGCGGATTGAAAGGAGTTCAGATCCCACACCCCTTTGGCGGCAAGTTTCGCCAGATGATGGTGTATGTCGATCCCGCAAAACTGCGTGCGTATCACATCAGCGCGACCGACGTTGTCGAAGCGATGCGAAAAAGTAACCTCGTGTTGGCATCGGGGACAGCGAGGCTTGGCGGAACCGACTATCAAATCCACCCCCGCAATACCCTGCCGTCCACCGAAGAGATCGAAGCCATCCCGGTTTCGGTACGAGACGGCCGGCCGATTTTCATTCGCGACGTCGCACGGGTCAAAGACGACGCCGCGCTGCAATACAACGTCGTGCGAGTCAATGGAAAACGCAGCGTCTACTGCCCGCTGTTGCGTGAACCCGGCGAGAACACCATCGCGGTGGTTGATCGCATCTATGAAGGCATCTCGTCTGAAATACCAAAGATGATTGAACGGGGTGACATCCCGGAAACCACGGAGGTGACCCTGGTTTCGGATCAGTCCAGCTACATTCGCAACGCGATGAGTAACTTGTTTCGTCAGCTCGGCTTGGGGGCTTTGTTGGTCGGCGTGGTCGTGCTGGTTTTCCTGCGACGCTTGCTGCCGACGATCGTCATTGTGGCCACGATTGTGTTCGCTCTCTTGATCGGTGCACTCGGATTTGCATTCACCGGCCAAACGATCAACGTGATGACGTTGGGTGGACTCGCCCTTGCGATCGGTACGGTGGTGGACGCGGGCATTGTGGTCGTCGAAAACGTGATTCGACATCTTCGAATGGGAAAGACACCGGTGCAAGCTGCCACCGACGGCGCCTCGGAAGTCTCCGGAGCGATTCTTGCCGGGACGGTGACGACGCTTGCCGTTTTCCTGCCCGCGGTCTTCCTGACGGGGATGATCAAGTATTTGTTCACGCCATTAGCACTCGCCGCGACATTGACCATTGGAGCCTCCTACCTGTTGGCACTGACACTGGTGCCGGCCTTTTGCGCCACATTCTTACGCGAGCGAGTTTCGACAACGGATTCAGTGAACTCAAACGACCGTGACCAAGTCGGGGTCTACGGAGGACTGCTGCGCGGTGTCTTAAAAGTGCCTGAGTTGACGACATTGCTCTTGATCGTTTCCATCGGGGCTACCTTCTTGTTGATCCCGCAGATCGGCACGGAGCTTTTCCCTTCGGTTGATTCAGGGTCGTTCGAGATTCGCTTGAAGACGGTGCCGGGAACTGATCTCCAAGAGACGGAGAAGCTGGTGGAGCGAATTGAGGCTTCTGTCAAGGAAGTGATTCCGGAGAAAGAGATCGAGACGCTCATCGCCAACATTGGTCTTCCGGTCGGCAAAGGTGCGGGATTCTCCACCGTGCTGAGTTCGAACTCGGGGCCAGACACCGCCTACTTGATCGTCAATCTTCGGCAAAAGGGGCGATCGACCAGCAGCGAGAGTTACATCGAAAGGCTGCGGGAGAAGCTGGCGAAGCAGTATCCGCTGGAGCAGTTTCTGTTCGTGTCCGGCGGCATCGTGAACATGGCACTCAATGAAGGTGTTCCGACGCCGATCAGTGTCCAAGTTGCGGCTGGGACGTTGCCCAAATGCCGCGACGCAGCCGAACGGATTGTCAAGGCGATTCGGCCGATTGTCGGGACGGCTGACGTGCAAATCGCGCAATCGTTGGACTATCCGCAATTGGATGTCCAAGTGGATCGAACTCGCGCGAAGTTCTTGGGCGTCGATCAGGAAGAGGTCGCGCAAACGATCTTGACGGCACTTGGCAGTAGCGTCGGGTACGCGCCGACCATCTGGATCGACCCCAAGTCCGGTGTCGACTTCTTTATGGGGGTGCAGTACGAATCGAATCGTTTCGAGTCACTTGATGAGATCCGCAATATTCCGTTGTCGCTGAGTACTCCCGATGGGCCGATCACGATTCCGCTGTCCAACCTTGCCACGGTGAAACGGGTCAACATTCCTGGCGAGATTGCTCACTACAACATTTCACGCGTCAACGATGTTCATGTCAACGTATCTGGTCGAGACGTTGGCTCGGTCGCTGCGGACATCGAAAACGTCTTGGCCGGAATGGACTTTGAAAGCGGAGTCACGACGACGTTGCGGGGCCCGGTCGAAAAGATGCGATCCGGCATGAGCATGCTTGGAACCGGATTGGCAGTGGCCTCCTTGTTGGTCTATCTCGTGCTGATGGCGCAGTTCCGGTCCTTTGTAGATCCGCTCGTGATCATGCTCGCGGTTCCACTCGGTTTGGGAGGCGTGTTGTTGATGCTCTACTTCACCGGCACGACGTTGAACATTCAATCGTTGATGGGCACGTTGATGATGATTGGCGTCGTCGTGAACAACTCGATCTTGCTGGTCGAATTCGCCAACCGAAAACTCGCCGAAGGACTCGATGCCGCGGATGCTGCTGTTTCGGCGGCGCGAACGCGTTTGCGTCCGATCCTGATGACTTCTCTGACGCTGATTGCATCGATGTTACCGCTGTCCATCCAGCTATCGCCCGGGAATGAAGCGATGATTCCGCTTGCTCGTGCCTTGGTCGGCGGGATGGTGGTCAGTACGCTCCTCACCCTTGTCCTGGTGCCATGCGCGTTCACTCTGGTCCACCGCAAATCAGTCACACCCCGACCAGAAGTCTCCTGAGTCGGCGATCAGTCCGCCGCAGAGATTCCGCTGCTGGACATTCGCGATGTGGCAATCAGATCGCGGTGGTGTTGCCACAGACGGTGAAGCCACACAAAGAGAAAGACGTTGGCTACGATCGAGCAGAGAAGGAAAACATTGACATAGGGATTGGTGCGTTTGAGTTCTTCGGCGGCTCCGATCATTCCGGCCTTGTCGACGGTGACGTCCTTGCGATCGCCCGCACGTTCATCCTTGCGTTCATTCGCCGATGGATCGGTGCCTGTTTCGCCTCGTAAATCTCCGGGCTGCTTTCCCCTTGCGATCAACGTGGGCTGAGAGACTTCTGAGCCAGGCTGTTGCATGCCGAAAGAACCTGCTTGATACGCAGCAGGGTTGTTGGTTTTGGGGGGATAAGCTGGGTTTCCGGCTTGATAGCCAGGCGTGAATCCAGCGTAGGGATTTGCGCCAGCCAAGTTGGCCGGGTTGAGGCTCATTTGCCCCGCCTTTTTCTTCTCGTCTTCCAACAGTCGTTTCAGATACTCTTTGTCGCGTTTCAGTTCTTCCATCTCTTCCTCGCGACGCATTTGCGTGCGACGATCGTAATCGTCGGCGTACAATTCGGCGGGGTCGCGCGGTTGAGATTGCATTCGGCCCGGCGCAGAGGGGGTGGATTGGTAGCGATCGTCGCGGTAGCCGTCTTGCCGCCAGTCGTCCCTCAGATTCGAAGAAGGAGTGGTGGAGGCAGTACGCGTGGCGGATTGCCCCGTCGGCCAGCCGTCGCGGGGCGTCAATCCCTGTCTGGATGTCGGAATGGCGGGTATCCCTGTCGTCGATCTCTCGTTCGCCCATGGATCGTTCGCCGTCGGGCGTGTCCGACGATCGGCAAGTGCATCGGTAGCGGTTCGTGATTGGTTTTGAGCAGCTAGTTCACGCTGCTTTGTCTGGCGTAACCATTCGAGAAACATGTCGTTGACGAACACTATGTTCTGAAGGTTTGGATCGTTGGCCGGGATGTTGAACTGAGCGGCGAGGTTTGCAACTTCCTGCGGAGTCCAGTTTTCTGTGGAATCCGCGGACGCTGAATCCAGGTTCTCGGCGGATGGAAACCCAAGACCTCTGTCGACGTTCGTCCCACGAACTCGTGATGGATCCGAAAACGAACCCGCTTGCCCTGCGCTGCGAGCAGCTCCCAATCCAGAGTTCTGTTGAGTGGATGAATTGAATTGCGTCGCGTCGAAGCCAGCTTGCTCACGCGTTTTCGGACCGAAGAAGTCTGCGGCGGTCTGCGAGGCCTGTCGAACGCTGTCACCGAAACTGCTGCCGAACTGCCCGCCGTTTTGGGGCGTTCCAAGGTTCCGCTGGGGAAGGTTGATCCCGTCGGGTTGCCTGCCAAATCCAATGCGAGGTGGAGTCGCCTCGTTTCTAGCGGCGGGATTGCTGAATCGTACTTGATTGTCTGCGTTGGCGAGCTGAGTTCGCGACTGATAGGGATCTGTCGAAGGCGGGTCTGCACCGCGCCAGTTACCACTTGGATTGGTTGGTGCGGAAGTGGGGCCGTCGGCCCGCGTTCCGGCCCGCATAATCGGGCTTCCACCCAGGCCGGCGTTTCCGGCCATGCCGCCCGCGTCACTCGCGGATCGACTGGGGTCTAACGACTGCGGTGGAAATGGCATACCGCTAGACTGCCCGTACGCAGAGTGACTCTGCGTGGCAATGGCGAGGCAACCAATGAGGGAGATGGCGACCAAGTATTGAATTTTGGCTTCGCCCATGACAATCATCCCTGAACGTCGTGTGGATTCCGTTTCACGCCCATCCGGGGACTTTTCCCTGGAAAACCACCGATCTTTCTGTGGTGAATCGTGTCATTTCACGACCTCGGCGCGTGTTTCATGCTCAGAATAACGTGATTTGGCAATCCAGGTAAAGAGAGAAAACTGACGATGAAGGGCTTCGCGAAGAATGACGGATCTCACCAGCATGGATGACATCGCAAAATACAACCGGCAAGCGTGGGATCAACTCGTTGACAAAGGAAACCAGTGGACTCGGCCGGTGACCTCCGATCAAATCCAAGCGGCTCGGAAGGGGCAGTGGTCGGTGGTCTTGACTCCGGAACGCACGGTGCCTGGCGAGTGGTTGGCGGGAGTCCAAGACTTGGAGGTTCTTGCCTTAGCTTCCGGCGGAGGGCAGCAAACGCCGATTCTCTCTGCCGCGGGAGCCAATGTGACGGTGATCGATAACTCGCCGGGGCAGCTGAAGCAGGATCAAGCGGTTGCGGACCGCGAGGGGCTATCCATTCGAACCGAGCTGGGAGATATGCGAGACCTGTCCCGTTTTCAAGACAAGAGTTTTGATCTTGTTTTCAATCCGTGTTCGATCGGTTTTGTGCCCGATGTTCAGCCGGTCTTTGACGAAGTCGCGCGAGTCCTCCGCCCGGGCGGGCGGCTGATGTGTGGTTTTACAAATCCAGTGCGTTTTGTGTTTGACGAAGACGCAATCGAGCGGGATGCGATGCAGGTGCGCCACGTGTTGCCGTATGCCGACGAAACTCATTTGACTGAGCCCGAGCTCGAGAAACTTCGTGCCGAAGGAGAGCCCTTTCTCTTCAGCCATACGCTCGAAGGACTGATCGGAGGCCAGCTCCAAGCGGGCATGATCATGATTGGCTTTTATGAAGACCGTCCCGAGTCGGACTATGCATCAAAGTTCTTTGCGAGCTACTTTGCGACGTGCTTTAAAAAGCCGATGTAGGAGTTGTCAATGAAAGTCGCTTTGCGGAGAGGTTAACGCGAAAGCGTTGGTAGGCCGCATTGCCTTAGACGTTTGTTGGCCGCGATCCATTGGTGCTGATTCAATCGATCGGCAACGATCGTCCAGTGCTTTTGATCCAGTGAAAGTAGTGATGCAAGTGATGTCGGAGTGTCGTCGCGCATCTGGGTTGAGAGGTTGACGATCCGACTGATTCGACTGCGTTGTTCGGCATCGAGTCCCTTGCCACGGAGACGGTCTCGTAAGAGTGGGATCACGGGAGAACCCAAGTCCTTGAGCTCCAACATCGCTTTTCGTCGCGTGGAAAACCGATTGCTCCGGAGCTGTTCCAGGAGCCTTTGAACCGCTGCTTGGTCGAGCGGTTGAGGCGTCCCCAGTCCGAGCATGAGGTGTTCTTGCGTTTGGTGTGCCAAGTCTCGGATGCTGCGTCCGGAAAGCATCGCGGTGACAATCCGCTCCAAATGCAACTCGAATCCCGCAGGGTCGTGTCCCACCAAGTGAATCCATGTTTCTGTCTGCAATCTCAGATCAAGGGCATGCTTTGAACCGGGAGTTTGTTCGACGGTCCAACGGATGGGCTGACCTGCCTCTTGCACCAGCACTCCCCTTTCTCCGGTCGCGAGAAGCGTCGATTCGATTTGGATCGATCGGCCATGTTCGGCGCCCACTCGAATCTGCTGAAACGCGTCACGATACTGGTAGCAAACACTGGGAACTCCCTTCGACGCCGAAACGCTGATGCGTTCTTCGAAGCCTTGCCCGCGACCCTGGCGGTCCCCTTTTCGGTAACGCATCGGGTCCAGCTCGAGTCGGCCACCGGAGAGTCGGAAACACGCCCAGCCGCTTCGACCCAGAAATTCGCTTTCGATGAAGTCGCCGTCATCACGCGGGTGAGGGGAAACCCGAATGCCTCCCCGTCCGGGACGCTGATCATCGGTTGGCTCGGTCGCACGAGACAACACGGTCGGCATGATCACAATTGCGATCCATGCAATCAGGGTATTCCACCTCATCGCGTCACCGATCCCTTCGCGTCGATGCCCCGTCGCAAGTCTGCGAGGTTTTTATCGCGCGAAATTTGAGTTCAGGGGACCCACGATTTCTATCGAAGGCCACTTTCTGAAGATTGCCGATAGCGGATTCAAGCAGACGGCGAAAGATCAATTGCAATAAAATTATTGCGTGCGAGTGCCCGCTCAGTCGACCAAGATCAACAGATTTGACATTGGATTGTTGCCCGGCTTCGCAGCACTCAACGACGGTACACCCATGCCCGAATTGGACGGCATGAACGCTCGATCGGACAATTTTTCGGCCCAGGCCTTGAAGGCACGCGATTCGCCGGTGACGGGTGTTCCCCGTCCGTCGTGCTGGACTTCCGTCGGATCATCCGCACGGATCGCGTCATAGACACTCAGCAGTGCGGCATCATTCGATGCGACGAGTGAGATTCCAACCGACTCCACACCTTCGCTGTCCGAAACGAGCTTGGAAATCAGTACATCGAGTTTCTTGATCGGTGATTCGAGAAGCATCACCTCGGGACGATACTCGTTGAGAACCTCTCCGCCATCCCCGGTATTCGGAGCGACCGAGAGTACTAACTCCTCGCTCACGGGACGTTCCTCGCCTATCTCAATTCCCGCGCTGGCGAGCGCTTCGGTGAACGAGTCTCGTTGTCGTCCGAGCTCCGTGCGTTTGACTCGTACGACCATCAGCATTTGCGTCGGTTCGGCGATAATTCGTTCAACCGGACGGCGCGGTTTTTCGGGTGCCGAAACATCGGCCGTGTCAGGTGACATTGCGACCGATTCCACCTTGGGCTGCCCCTCGCCTGCCGTTTCTTTGTCCAGTTCAGCCGGCAGGGGCTCGTCCACCAGTTCCGCGGCGACCATCTGATCCGTCGCACGAGCAGGCTCGGTTTCCGGCTCGACATCGGAGGTCAATGGATCGGAGTTCTCGACTGGAACACCGTCGTTGCCTGCTAGAAGCCCGTCCGGCTGTGGCCCGATTTCCTGAGACCGGATTAACCAGCCCACGAATAGCAACGAGGCGGCGATTCCCACCACCCAAAGAATCGGGCTTCGGCGACTCGCAGTCTGCGCGACGGGCTGCGGAGCCTTCTCGGCAATGGAATCCATCACCCGAACGGCGAAATCCGGAGGTGCCGTCGCGGAGAGGGTCAGTGCTTGCCGAATCTCAAGACGATCCCGCTGCAAATCGGCAAATCGATTCCGGGCCGTTTCACTCTCACTCAAAAGCGTTTCCACACGGGCGCGCTCATCGCCACTCAACGCATCATCCAAATGCGCTGAAAGGAGTTCGTGGAGCAATTCGTCGGGCAATGACATACCGATGTTCCAAATCCGAGCCGGCGACTCATTTCGCACGGGACGTTAGTTTAGTGATCCAACCAATGGACCAGGGGAGGCAACCACGAGAATGGGGAGGACCTGCTCGTAATGCCGTTCACAATCCAGATCCGAAACCGCGTTAGCGAAAGGTCTCGGCCGGCAATAGATGGGATGCCTGCGGGGGCGAAAAGTTCCTGTTTTTTTTGAGTTCATCGCTTTCTTCAGGGGCTTAGGCCACTTTTTTTGAGGCGTTTTCGGTCCGTTAAGGCGGCTGCGGCTCGCCGAGCGATACTCAAGGAGGCGAGATTCCAGGGCTTGATTAGCTCTGTTGAGGGGGTGGCTTTTCGGTCCATGTTTTCGAGCTGAAGAAGCCAACTTAGACTGTGGAAATGAACGAATCGATTCTGAGAACCAACCGAGATGTCTACGACCGGATGGCAACGGCCGGCGATCCGCTCTGCCGCCCGGCAACGAAGGAGGAACTCGCTCGGCCGCTCGAGTTTGTCGACTCGGTAGGCTGGTTGGGAAAGTCGATTGCGGGAATGCGAACCCTGTGTCTGGCTGCAGGGGGAGGGCGTCAAAGTGCAATGTATGCGGCGGCTGGAGCAAAGGTCACGGTCGTCGACCTCAGCGGAGCGATGTTGGAGCTTGATCGGCAAGCGGCCGCCGAACATGGGTTTGAGATTCGAGTCCTGCAAACTTCGATGGATGACTTGGCGGGACTGCAAGACGGTGAATTCGACTTGGTCATCCATCCGGTCAGCACTTGCTATGTCCCGACCGTCGAACCGGTTTACCGAGAAATCGCGCGCGTCACTCGTCCAGGCGGTCTCTACATCAGCCAACATAAACAGCCGATAAATCTGCAAGCCAGCTATGCCCGCCGCAATGGTGAGTTCACGCTTCGTCATTCCTATTACGAAACGCATCCCGTCCCTCCGCCGGAGACCCAAACTCACGCAAGTGGGCGTTTGCGTGAACAGGGGGCGCTGGAATTCGTGCACCGTTGGCAAGAGTTGATCGGGACGCTTTGCCGAAGCGGGTTCGTCATTGAAGATCTTACCGAGCCACTGCACGCAAAGCCGAATGCGGTTGCAGACAGTTTCGCGGACCGAGCGACTTACATTCCTCCGTATGTTCGGCTGAAAGCACGTCGAGTCGCCGGTGGCGTAACGTCTTCGCAAACGCCCTCAATCATTCTGTAGAAACGGAGCCTCCGGTTCATCGTCTTCGTCACTCCATTCCGGAAACCGAATGAATGAGTCATGCGGGTTCGCGAGATCCGTCCAAGACGCCGTCGCTTCCTTTGGTCCGACGAGGTCACCAAGTTCCTGTTCGGGAATCGCGTCGAGCGTCTGTTCAAAGTCATCGGCCATGAGCTTCGCAATTTCGCACGCCATCGCGATCTGTTCGCCAGCGACCTTCACGCCGTCGCCGTGATTCAAAATGGCGACCTCGTCATCATGGTCATGGCTAATTTGCCACGCCAGATGGTGAAGGCTTCCGAACTCCGCCAGGCAATGCAACAAGTCTTCCAATGCCTCGGGTAGACCGTGTTCGTCGTGACGGATTTGGACAGCCAGCGTGACAACCAATCCCGAGGTTGATCCGGCCAACACCGGAGTATCATTTCCGCCGCGATGGACGATCTCTGACAACCGCTGTCGTAATTCGAGATCAATGGAATCTTTGGATGAAACGTCTGACGAGAGGAATCGAAAACTGAGCTGCATGATGCGTGCGAAAACCAGACCGGAAACTTGCCGAATGACGGGCGTATTGTCGACCGCCTCGAATCAAGAAACAATGAGGCCTTCGATCGAATCGCAAGGGAAGGTTCGAATTCCAATCCCACCGTCAGGAGCTTCCATTGTCTTTTCGCCATTCGCCAAGTCATCGTGGACTACCCGTTCTCACTCGCGCCGCCCTTCTCTCGGGCATCGCGATCGTGCTTGCTGTGTCACCGTCTTGCAGCCGTCCGGAATCGACTCCCGAGAATACGACGCCTGAACCTTCAGCGCCTGAAACTTCAACGACCGAAGCTTCAGCGCCCGGGAAATCCGCGAGCGAACCGGTTGAGTTCGATTGGTCCTCGTTGGCTGACATCAAGCGAGATGGTGGGGGGGCCATTGAATCCGTCTCTTTCGTTGACGAGCCTTTTGATCGGCCGTCGACTGAAATGGCGATCAACGCTTTGCGCGATCTGCCGGGACTCAAGCGAGTCCGAATCGGGAAAGGCCTTGAGCTGCAGGACGAAGATTTCGTTGTGCTTGGTTCACTAACGCAATTGGAGCACCTTGATTTGCGAGCTTGCTCGGTCAACGACCAACGCCTCGATGCGCTCGCTGAATTGGGAAAACTGAAAGCTCTTCGAATGAATGGCCGCGACGGAAAGAGCTCGATCGGTTCAGTGGGAGCCGAGGCGATCGGGAAACTTCGTTCGCTCAAAGTACTCGCGGTCGATCTGATTCCGCTGGGCGACCAGGGGTTTGTGGAACTCTCGTCGCTTGAGAATTTGGTGGAACTGTATGCCGAGGCGGTTGGGATTACCGATGAATCTGCCAGCGTTGTGGGAGGATTTCAGTCACTGAAAAAGCTCCGTTTGTCGGCCAACCGATTGACGTCCGAATCGCTCGATCGATGGCAGTCGCTGTCGCAGTTGGTCGACATCAACCTCAGTGGATGCGCGTCATTGGATTCGAGTGCGTTGCCGAAGTTGGCAGTCTTCAAGAATCTCAGCAAGCTCAACCTCTACGCGACATCTGTCGGCGACGACTCTTGGGAATCGCTCGCAGACTTAAACTCCCTGGTTTGGCTGAATGTTGACAAGACTCCCGTCAGTGATGCGGCCTTGACGGGTATCGGACGATTGAAGGGATTAACGTTTCTTCATCTTGGGAGCACACAGATTTCCGATGCCGGTTTGCCTGTTCTTGCGTCGCTGAATAACTTGGAGCAGCTCATTGTCACGCGAACCTCAGTGACATCCGGCGGCGTTGAAATGTTGCAGGAGAAGTTGCCTGGGACGAAGATTCAACTTGAGTATGTGCCGCCAAAATAAAGTGCCGCCAAAGTACAGCGCCACCAAAGTAAACTGTTGGTGAGCCGAGTTGAGGATCTCGGTACAAGACGAATCACCGTGTTTGATGTTATGGAACGCGTTTTAGTCACCGGCGCCACCGGCTTCATTGGCCGGCAGCTCGTCGCGCAGTTACTTTCATCCCGACGTTACTCAGTGCGCTGTCTCGTCCGCGCGACAACGAACCGCGACAGTTTGAAGGAGCACGAAGTTGAAATCGTGCAAGCAGACTTCAATGACACCCATGCGGTGCAAAAGGCGGTGCGAGAATGCGACGTCATCTTTAATCTCGCCGGCACCACAAAGGCTCTATCCGCGAAAGGATTTGAGCTTGCAAATGTCATCGGTCCATGTCGCCTTGCGGAGGCGTGTGCGGCGATGGAGACGCCACCGGTCTTGGTCCATGTTTCCTCGCTGGCCGCGGCCGGTCCGAGCACACTGGGGAAGCCACGGACGGAGTCCGACCCGGCACGTCCGGTTTCACGCTATGGAAAAAGCAAACTTGAAGGGGAATATGTTCTGAAGCCATTCGCGTCGCAGGTTCCAATCTCCATTGTTCGTCCGCCCATCGTTCTTGGTCCGGGGGACCGGGATGGTTTCGAGTTGTTTTGGCCGATCGCTCGATTTGCCGTGCATCTCGTCCCCGGGTTTTCCAAGTCTGAGTTTTCCCTCGTCCACTGCGTCGACCTCTGTCGAGGGCTGCTGGAAATTGCTCGTCGCGGATCGAGGCTGGATGAGGACTCTCTCAGCAACGGCGCTCCGGGTGAGGGATCGTCGAAAGGCGTCTACTTTGTCGCGGATCCCGAACGGCTTCGCTACGCGGATCTCGGTCGATCGATTGCGTTGGCGCTTGGTCGAAACGACAAGGTCTGGTGCATTCGTTGTCCGATGGTTGGTATTTGGGCGGCCGCGGCTGTTGGGGAACTGATGGCTCGCGTGAGGAGGCAACCCCACATCCTCAACTTCGACAAAGCTCGTGAAGCTTCCGCCGGCTCTTGGAGTTGTGACGTAAGCAAGCTGGTTAACGAGTTGGGCTTCCAATTCCCTCGCACAATCGTTGAGCGTCTACAAGAAGTCGCCCAGTGGTACCGGCACCATGGCTGGATTCAAGACTGAACCTTTTCTTAACACCCGTGCGGGCTGGTAGTACGCCGGACGGCGGTTTTCCCCCATCACCCGGCATTTCCCCTGTCAATGCGATCGGGCATTTGATGGGGACGTTGTGGCGACCCATGTTGAAGGAGATTCGGTGGAGCAGGTGCCGGTCGACGAAAATTCAAAACGAAAACGGGAATGTCCAAAATGGTCAGCATATCGAACGCGTCCCAGTCGGAACCAGTTGGAACGCAGCAAAAGGCGCTTCGAGTCAACTTGGATTCCCGCCGCTACGGATCTTTTGCAGAGATCGGTGCCGGGCAGGAGGTCGTGCGATGGTTCTTCCGCGTCGGCGCCGCCGCTGGAACGATCGCAAAGAGTATGTCGGCGTACGACATGAAGGTGAGCGATGCCATTTATGGGCGTGCTTCGCGGTACGTTTGCCGCGAAAGACTGCAAGCGATGTTGGACTATGAACAGAAGCTGAACTTGGATCGGTTGAGTGATCAACGTGGCGACACGACCGCGTTCTTTACGTTTGCCGACACCGTGTCGGCGCGTAACTACAAGGGAACAAACAACTGTCACGGGTGGATGGGGATCAAATTCCAAGCCCATCCTCAGGACGAGGACAGCCAAATCATCTTGCATGTTCGGATGCTGGATGGTGATGCAGCGGCACAGCAGGAAGCACTGGGGATTGTGGGCGTGAACTTGGTTCACGGAGCGCTCTACATGAACCATGAGCCAGAACGGTTGATCGCTTCGCTCATCGATGGTTTGTCGACCGCGCGGATTGAAATCGACATGATCGAGTTCAGTGGAATTGCATTTCGTCACGTGGACAATCGTTTGGCGAGTCTACAGCTCGTGGAAATGGGGCTCAGCGGAGCGGCGATGTTTGCCGCCAGCGGTGAAGTGCTGCAGCCGTCAGAGGTCTTTTATCGCAAGCCGATTCTCGTCGAACGAGGTTCCTTCCGCCCGGTTTGCAACGTCAACCTCGACATGATGAAATCGGCTCACGAGAAGTTTTCGAAGCTTCCTGGTGTGGCCGGAAAAGAAGTGGTTCAAGTCATGGAACTGACGATGAACAACCTCAAAAGCGCCGGTGAGATCGACTTGACCGATTTCCTGGCCCGTGCCGACGCGCTTGCGACTTGCGGTATGCCGGTGTTGATTTCGGATTACTCGGAATACTTCCGACTCTCTTCCTATCTTTCTGGACTAACCAAGGAACCGATTGCCGTAACGATGGGAGCTGGGAGTCTCGCGGAGTTGTTTGATGAGAAGTACTACACCGGCTTGGAAGGCGGCATTCTCGAGTCGTTCGGTCGCACGTCATCAAATCACCGCTATTGGGATCAAGCATCGGGTAAACGAAGATCTTCAGATCCTTCTTGAACATGCGACCGAACGACTCG
>JBCBOO010000140.1:0-16360 GCA_039821235.1 Planctomycetota bacterium | reverse complement strand
CTCGACGATGCAACGACTTCGAACGATTCATCGTGTCACTCCACGCGGCTTCATTTCAATGTGTCAAAACCAAGACTCAGGGGCAGACAAAACACTCCGCGGTGTTCAGCAAAACCCACGTCAGATCACTCAGTCTATTCTTTTGTGCCGCAACGTCGTCGGATTCACCGAGTAACTCACCGAACATGGCGGCCTCCTCGTCGGACGGCAGCCTCGAAAGGCAAGCCAGGAAGAGTGTTTCCACTCGTTCGGTATTCGACAAGAAAGGCGCATCGAAAGATTGAATCAATCCGCTCGCCTGTGGGGAAATCGCTTGTCGCATCTCGGGACCGTTCATCAATCCCAAAGACTGAACCACACCGTGCGGGTAGTCCACCGACGTTGCCTCGGTCGATCGCATTCGCGTCAGGAAACTCGCCCGTAACGGATCTTGCCCCATGACTTGATTGGGTTGTTTGCTCAGGAAGATGTTTTGCATCAGCGTGTCATAAAACTGCTCCGGCGAGAGCGTCTTGACACTCATGACCGCGAACGTATCCAACGGCGGTCGCGGTTGATCGAGCGCCCGAGCGTAGCGACTGCTGAGCGAGTAGGCTTCGGTTGATGCAAGCACGCGATAGAGTTCGCGTAGATCAAAGCGTGTCTCGATCAGGTACTCGGTGAGATAGTCCAGCACCTCAGGATGACTGGGCGGATTGTCCAAGTCCATGTCGTCGACCGGATCCACCAGTCCACGGCCAAAGAGATGCGACCAAGCGCGGTTAACCGCAGCACGAGCAAAGTAAGGGTTGTCGCGGGATGCCAACCAAATCGTTAATTGCCGCCGTCGAAAGTCGGTGGGGTCCGGTTCGGGTTCTGCCGCCACGCCCGGGTATCGTGGCGGCATGACTCGATCGGTTTCCGGAAAATTCACTTCCTTCCCACGACGATCGCGAATGGCCGGACGAGCTTGCATGGCAGCATTTTCGTCTAATTCCACTTGAGAATAAAACGCGGCGAACGACCAGAAATCATCTTGTGTCCAAGTCGAAAATGGATGGTCGTGACACTGCGCGCACTCAAGCTGAATTCCCATGAACAAACGCGACGTCGCGGCAGCCAGTTTCACCGGATCTGCTTCGCGCGACGTGTAGAAGATTGCCGGTCCCTGATCGCTCGAGTTTCCAGCCGTCAAGAATCCGCCGATCAAATGGTCGTAGGGCTTGTTGACTAAGAACTGATCACGCAACCATTGATTGAGCGCCCTGCCCTGCTCCGTCGGAATAGCAGTGGTGTTCGCTGGTAGCAAAGACTCGGTCCACCGATTGGCCATGTGGATTGCAAATCTCGGTGACCGTAACAACTCATCCACCAATCGACTTCGCTTGTCGACCGATTCATCCGCCAAGAATGCTCGGAGTTGCCAAACGGGAGGCGCGACACCCGCGAGGTCCAGCCAGATTCGCCGGCAAAACTCCGCATCGTCACTTCGCCCGGCCGGCTCGATCGCGTCTTCCCGCCAGGACTCCCTTAACAAGGCATCAATGTGATCGACCGGAGCTGCGAATTGCGTCGCCTTTGGGTTGTCTTGCGCGGCTGCCCGGGGAGCAACCATGGTCGCCGCAAGCAATAATCCCGATAGCAGACGGTTGCCGATGCCCCGAATCGCAACACGAAAGCCTGAGCTGGTTTGGGGATGCCGAAGCATGTCGTCGCCGCAAAAAAGAGTCGCTGCCGAATCGAAATCACGCCCTAGAGTCTAAGGCAGCGTCAGTCTGGATACGATAAAAGACAAGATTTCCGGTGGCATTCTGCACGTTTTTCAGGTTTTTCCACCAAGCAAATGCGGTGACGGTCGTTTCTTATTCCGGCAGCGGTGACTCGGCGATTGTGAAATTGATACCTGTTCCTTTCAAACTGCGAACATCCAACTGTCCATGAACGTTCGACTACTGATCGTCTTCAGCATTTTCATCTCCGGTGTTGGCCGTGGTGAAGACCTTCCTCGGTGGTCTCCCGAGAATACGTTTGTTCTGATTGTTGGGGTCTTGGACTGGCAGCAATCGTCATTGACCACGTACGCGAAAGCGCAGCGGCAAGACGTTGCACTCGAGAACCAGCTGTTGGCCAGGGGCGTGCCGGCCGACCAGATCACGCGTCTGCTTGACCGGGACGCGACGCTCAAGGCCATTGAACGCGAACTCGAGGACCTCGCACGGCGGGCCGCACCCGAGTCGACTTTGATGGTTTACTATGCCGGGCATGGCATGCGAGAGGGCGGCCAAGGCGTGTTCGCTAACTTTGATATCGATACACGTCGTGCGCTCCAGACCGGATGGACGCACCAATCGATGTTTGAGACGATCTCGCAGCACTTCCACGGGAAACGTGTCTTGCTGTTCGCGGATTGCTGCTATTCGGGAACGCTTGAAGACGTCGCCGCAAAGCTCCAAACAAAAGGTTACGCCGCGGCTTGTTTGACGTCCGCATCATCGAGCAACCTTTCGACGAGCAATTGGACGTTCACGTTGACACTGATCGATCTGTTAAAAGGGCAATCGCTTGCCGATCAAAACCAGGATGACAAGATTGCGCTTCGCGAAGCGGCTCTCGAGGTCGCACAGTCGATGCGACACTTCGAAGATCAACGAAGTGGTTTTGCGCTAGCCGGAATGTCAGGTGATTTGGTTTTGGCGGAGGCTTCGGAACACGAGCGGATGGGCAGTGTCCAGCCGCCTCTGCGGCGCGGGCAATACATCACCGTTTCGAGTGATGGGCGAGATGCGAACGCGAGAATTGTCGACGCCGATGCGTTGACAGGACGACTTGTCGTGCGCTACCGCGATTACAGTCAGTTTCGTACTGCACTTGTCGATCCTGGACTTGTGCAACCGATTTACGAGCAAGTCGGCCCCGGCGGCCTTCCGGTCGCACTTCCCGTCGAGTTAGCACTCCGCCGGGCTTCCGTGGATGGCAAGTATCGCGAACTCCTGAGATCTTTCTCCATGCCGTCCGAATACGAAACGTACGGGTCCTTCAAAGAGTGGGGGAAATGGGACGGAGAGCAGTGGGGCGGCCAAACGGATCTGCCTCCCGGCTATTGGGTCTACGTCTATCCGAAATGGTACATCTGGGGAGAAACAAGCGTGGATCCCCGCCGGGCGAGATTGGCGGAACTCAAGGCGACGCGGCAAGAAGTTGCCGCACGCATTGGAAGCCTTCGCAAGGCGTTGGAAAACGCGACGGCGCAAGAAGAGCAAGTGAAGGCTTCGATCGTCGAGCTGGAATCCGAATGGTCTGATCCGAAGTAATCGCTTACCTACGATTCACAGAACGCCTTGATTGCATCCATGTCAGACTCAACCCTCGACGAGTCACGTCGAGATCAATCTCGGAAAAGCGAACGTGTCTTTTCGATCAGGTCGTTCGCCGAACGAAAATTTTCTGCTGATTCGACGTGGATGACTTTGCCGTCTTGCATCCAGAGGATCTCGGCCATTCCCGCCATCTTTTGTCCCCGCTCGTTCCAACCCGGAAGCTCATAGAGAAGACTGTAATCATCAGTGATCGATTCGCAGTCGATGAAATGGAATTGCGGAATGTTACTCTGTGTTTGAAGAACGCAATTGAGAGCAAACTCGGCGAACTTGGGTTTGTAGGCCAAGGATTGGAGGGACCAGGGCATGTGAAGATAGGAAACCGAACGACGACAGTGACGAGCGTTGGTGATAGCGTGTTCTACTAATCGCGGCGAATCCAGCTTGGCTTTGTCAAAACTGGTAACCAGTTCCTGAACGGTCGGGAAAGGGGTCTCCTGAATGACCGCGTGATTCGTCTCACTTACTTTCGAGCCGTCGCCAACGCAGACTGTTAGCAAGGCAATGCACACAACCACACTGGAGTAAGGTGTTTTAGTAAAACGAGTTGTTGAGGACGGCATGGTTGAATGGAGGTTCGCGAAGGGATCTAATTGTTGACGTGTGACGGCGTTTATTTTAACGCGGGAACCGGGCAGGGATTTCCACGGGTTTAAAGGAGGCTGGTGATGGCAACTGGAACGACGCAGACCAAAGAGAAAACGGCTGGGACCGGCAGAAAACGTTCCAAGCCAAAGGTCAACCGCTTTCATCAACGTCTGGGAACGCTGACCTACTCGCAAGCTTGTAAGCTGCTGGGCGATGAGGGTGCGAAGCTGATCTCGCTCGGCAGTCGCTCGTTTGAGATCCAATCGGATCGTGATGTCTTTTTGGGCGGGGACCTGCTGCGGGTCCGTATCGAAGATCCTGAGTTGGAAAGTGGCGCTGCGATCGCGTCACTGACGTTGTCCTCTGATCGGAAGAAGCAGCTCGCGCTCAATTGCGAGCACTGCGACGTGCCCTGCGAGCACTTGGGTGCCGCGTTGGAATTCTTGCTGGATGCAAAGAGCGTCCTTGGTCTGGCGATGCCGCCCGATGAAGAGGTTCCGCTGGAGCATCTGACGCCGAAAGAGCTGAAGCACCGCATGCTGGCAGACCGCGAGACACGCGCGACCGAAGAAAAGATGATGGTGCGCAGCGTCAATGCCAAGAAACCTTGGACGGACTATATCGTCACCAGTTCGAACAGCGGCCGAACCTATCGTGTTGCGTTGCGAAGCTTGGAGGAAGACGACTCCTATTGCACGTGTCCCGATTTTCGCACCAATCGATTGGGAACGTGCAAGCACGTCATGAACGTGCGCACGAAAATCAAAAAGCGATTCTCGGCGGCGAAGCTCCGAGCACCTTACCGGCGCAAGCGTCTGTCGCTTGGACTCCGCTATGGTGATTTCGATGGAGAGACGAAAACGGGATTGAGATTTTTTCTGCCGGATGAATCCACCAAAGCCGGCGGCGACGAAAAGATGATCGAGTTGGTCGGCCATTTGGCGGACGAGTCGTCGGTCGATGCCCAAGACGTGATGACTCGCTTGCAGGCTCTGGAGACCGCCGGTTATGACGTGACGATCTTCCCTGACGCGGAAGCATTCCTGCAACGAAGTCTCACCCAAGCGAGGCTCAAGAAACAGTGTGATGAAATCCGAAGGGACGTGAGTAAACACCGCCTGCGAAAAGAGCTCTTGAATGCGGAGCTTTTGCCGTACCAGTTGGATGGGATTGCATTTGCCGTCGGCGCGGGACGAGCGATCTTGGCCGATGACATGGGGTTGGGAAAAACGATCCAAGGCATCGGTATTGCGGAGCTACTCGCTCGACTGGCCGAGATCAAACGCGTTCTCGTCGTCTGTCCCGCATCGCTCAAAAGTCAGTGGCGCAGTGAAATCACACGGTTCTCTGGACGCTCGACGCAAATCGTGATCGGCACGGGGCAAGAGCGAATCGAGCAGTACCAGCACGATGCCTTCTTTACCATTTGCAACTACGAACAGGTGCTACGAGACCTGTCGGCGATTGAGTCGGTGCCCTGGGACTTGATCATTTTGGATGAAGGCCAACGCATCAAGAACTACGAATCAAAAACCAGCAACGTGATTCGGCAACTGCAGAGTCCGTTTCGATTGGTGCTGTCAGGAACGCCTCTTGAAAACCGCCTTGGTGAACTGTTCACAGTCGCGCGTTTCGTTGATGACGATTTGCTCGGTCCGGCGTACCGATTCTTTCACAACCATCACGTCGTGAACGAACGTGGTAAGACGCTTGCCTATCGCAATTTGGACAGCCTCCGCGAAACGATGCAACCGATTTTGTTGCGGCGGACGCGTACCGAAGTCGCGAAGCAATTGCCCGAGCGAACGGATCAGGTGATCCGTTGTGAAGCCACTGCGGAGCAGCTCGAGATTCATGACAATGCCGTCCGAGTTGTCGCGCAGATCGCGAACAAGAAATTCATGACGGAGATGGATCGCTTGCGGATGCAGAAGTGTCTGTTGCTTGCACGGATGGCTTGCGACAGTACGTATCTTTGCGATCAAGACTCGGCCGAGTACAGCAGTAAACTCGAGCGAATCACAGAGGTATTGGCGGAGTTGGTTGCGGACCCGACTCGCAAGATCGTTCTATTCAGCGAGTGGCGAAGGATGCTCTCACGCATCGAATCACGAATGGACGAGTTGGGCTGTGAGTTTGTCCGGCTGGATGGGAACGTGCCTCAAAAGAAACGTGCCGAGATCGTGGCAAGGTTTCAAAACGATCCAGCATGCCGTGTGATTTGCATGACCAATGCGGGGTCAACGGGGCTCAATTTGCAGTCCGCGAACACGGTGATCAATGTCGATTTGCCATGGAACCCGGCGGTGCTGGAACAACGAATCGCACGCGCGTACCGTATGGGACAGAAGCAACCGGTTCATGTCTACAAGTTTGTTACGACGAATGCGACGGTTCCGACGCTCGAAGAGGGTTTGCTGACAACGTTGGCCGCAAAGCAGGACTTGGCCGATGCGTCGATAAACTTCGACAGTGATGTCGATGAAGTCGCGATGCAGAGCGGTATGGAGGACTTGAAGCGTCGGTTGGAGGTGATTTTGCCTCCCCAACTGGCCGCTCCGGTGGATGAAAGCCAACAACGGCGCGTTGAGGCGGAAGCGATGCGACTCGCCGGCGAGCGGCGACGCGAGCAGGTGGCCACGGCGGGCGGGCAGTTGTTGTCCGCCGCATTGTCTTTGGCCGGCGGGCTGGTCGGGGATCCATCTGCTGAGCCTGACAAGGAGAAGGTCGACGCGCTCACCAACAAGCTCGGTGAAGCGATTGAACGAGACGAGCAAGGCCGTCCTCAACTGAAAATCAGCTTGCCGAGTGATGAGTCCCTGCGTGACTTGGCGACCACGTTGGCAAAGCTGCTTGGTTAGCAGGCGGCGGTGATCCAGTCCTTGGGCTGGACTGACTTCTTGAGGACGATGACGGGGAGCGAGAGATCGTCAAGGAGTTGCTGCTTAACCGCCGTGGGTTTCTTGTCCATCATCAACAACCATCCGGTTCCCGGTGTGGCCGCGGAGAATTTTCGCAGCCGCTCGTGCTTGTCTCGCAGATATTCGGGCGTCCAAAACCCCAGCACTTCGATGAAAATTCGTCGCCGGGTTTTGTGTTCCTGCAAGACAAAGTCAGGCGTGTAGACCTGTTGGCCCAGCGTGAGGAATTCACGGTCTCGGTGCAGCGACCAGCCCGGTTCGGGTGCGTCACGCCAACGCCGTTCGATCGCGCGTTCCAACTCGGAATCAAATTCGTCGGGTTCGTTTTGCTCGCCGCGCAGGCCATCCGCCGGAGACAATTGAAATCGAAAGGGTCGCTCGTCATGGCGGCTCGGCGAGCGCAATTTCGCTCGGAGCCGCCAGCCTTCACAGCACAGGAGCGATGGAATGAGTTGCGCGAACCGGATGCCGTAGCGGGAGGTGTCGCGCAATACCGATCCAGGGCCATCCAGAATCATGGTGTAAGATGGACCGTCGGGCTTCTCAAAACGTTCGATCCGGTGCATCAATCCGGCCAGTTTGGCTCTGCGAACAATGAACGGCGCTCGCGGAGAAAAATCGAGTCGCACCGCAGTCGCTTTGTAAAGCAAGGCTTGTGTCTGGGCGACGTTGTAGCGTGAGAGCAGTTGGCCGGCTTGAAGTTTTTCATCAAATTCACGCAGTCGCTGTAGTTCGATCACATCGGCAAACATCCCGTCGGCGATCGCTTCCCAATCAAGCCCCAGTTGGTGACAGATCGTTGCTCTCGCCTGGTCAATCGAGTGTTCGAAGATGCCCTCTTTCATCTCTACGATCGGGTGCATCTCCGCGGCTGATTCGAAGACACGTTTGCGGAGGGACGCGGCGTCGCCGGCGGCTTTGCGGTACGCGCTCGCATCGTCAAGCAATTTGCAAAACGCTGTCACCCGACGAGGCACACATCCCGGCAGTTCTTCCAGCTGTTCGGCGACTTGACGATGCAGCACTTGCCGGCATTCCCCGATGCCTTGCCGGTAGACCCGGATGATCTCTTCCGCCGCCATCAACCAACACGCATCGGTCCCCCTGCGGAGCCGATCAGGGTAGACGCGTCGGTTTTCGAAATCGTAACTCGCAATCAAATGCTCACTGCGCAACATCAGTGACCTCGTCGCGAGCGATAGGCAGAGGTGCGACGACGATCGCGGCTGCGTTGGACCTCATTGGAGTCTTCCGTAACGACTTCGTAGAGCGTTGCGGTGCTGTCGCCCGATCGCCGCAGCACCCGTCCCAAACGTTGCGTTGCTTGACGCGTGCTGGACATGCCGCCGATGACGATGGCGACTTTCACGGCCGGCAGGTCGACGCCTTCGTCGAGGACTCGATTGGCCACCAGCACCGGATAGCGTCCTTCCGCAAACCCGCTCAGCAAATCTTGTCGTTCACGCTTCGCGCAGTGACTGAGCAGGCAAGGGACGAGAAACCGCAATGAAACCTGTCGCGCCATCACATTTGAACCGGTGAACACCAAAACGGGTTGCCCGGCGTGCAGTCGAAACAGGTCTTCCAGCACGCGGAATTTCCTACGCGTTTGCTCTTCGATTTTTCGTTTCGCACGAAAGGCTTTCAGCGCCGTCGAGGCGGCAGCGGCACGTTCGGGGTGTTCACGGGCGCTGGCGACCCACTTGTAGGTATCCTCCCAGGAGAACGATGGATCGGTATCTTTGGCGTCCCTGACAAATTTCTGGATGGCTCGCCCATAGCTGCGGTAATCGCTTTGTTCCGAAGCGTCCATGCGCACCGCGATGCGGCGCACGGTGTATTCGGCCAGTGTTTTTCCCGCAGCAGACTCGATTTCCTGTTGGTGGATCACTGGTCCGACCAACGTCTGTAAGACTTTCGCGCGGTCGGGATCGCCCGGCAGCGTCGCGGTCAAGCCGAGACGGATCATCGCCGCCGACATTCGCGCGGCATCCGATCGCCAAGGGCCGGCTAAGTGATGGACTTCGTCGAAAACGATCATGCCAAAGCGGTGGCCGATGCGCGGCATGTGAATGGCCGCCGAATCATAGGTGGTCACGCTGAGCGGCGAGACTCGGTGAACGCCGTCGCCGATCAAACCCGCATCAATGCCGAAGGCTTCCAGAATCTTGGCGTGCCACTGGTACATCAGGTCTCGGACCGGCACCACGACCAAGGTGCTTCGATTGGCTCTTGCGATCAGCTGCAATGCGACGACGGTTTTTCCCGTTCCCGTGGGCATGACGATCAAACCACGACGCCCCGCGTTTTCGAAGGCATCGATCGCTGTGAGTTGATCGCGACGCGGCTTCAGTCGGGATTTGGATTCAATTTGGAGTGAAGTTACATCGGCGGCCAATTCCTGAACCACGTCGGCGTGAATGTGATCGCGAATCCAAGACTGGAGCGGTCCCAGGTGCATCGCGTCGCATCGTCCGCAATGATCTCTTGTATCCCACTCGATCGGAATGACGGAGCGCAACTGAGTCAACGCATCACGATCCAGGCCCGTGACCCGAAGTGTGCCTTCATGGAATTGGATCGACGGCGTCATGTTGAAGTCGACGCGTTTCGAGAAGCCTCAAGGCATTTCTTGAATGAGACGCAGCGCAATTTCGCGGACTTGTTGAGGATTGGCATTCGCGTTTTTCTTTCGCGCCTGTCCGATCAGTGCGCCCACCGCTTTCTGATTGCCGCTTTTGACGTCTTCGACAATTTTGGAGTTGGCGGCAAGTAACTCGGCGACCAGCGATTCAATCTCCGACTCATCCACGGATTCGATGCCCAAGGCTTTTACCGCGTCATCAACCGAACCGCCATGCTCGGACAGGTATTTAAAGACGTCTCTTGCGCGGTCATTGCTCAGCTCATTCTTTGCTACGCGGTTGAGTAGGTTGCCGAGTGTTTGGGCATCGACGTTGAATGATTCGATGCCACTCCCCTGCTCTTTGAGCGTGCGCATGACATCTTGTTGAATCCAGCTACTGGTTCGTTTTCCGTCACCACAGAGTTGGGCGACGGAATCAAAGTAGTCGACCATCGCGCGGCCTTGCGAGACAATGACTTCGGCGTCGTAGGCTTTAATACCATACTGCGACTGAAGCCGTTCGCGCGCCTGTTCGGGAGATTCTCCGAGAGACGCGCGAATCTCCTCCACGCGTTCGCGAGGGAGACGCACCGGAAGTAAGTCGGGACAGGGGAAGTATCGATAGTCCGCGGACTCTTCTTTCTCGCGTTGCTGGAAAGTGACTTCTTTGACGTCATCCCAGCCGAAGGTGCGTTTTCCCTGATCCTTAATGGAACGTCCGGTCTCTTCCCATTCGGCGTATTGTCGGTCGACTTCGTAATCGAGTGCCGCAACAACATTCCGAAAGCTATTCATGTTCTTGACTTCGACGATGGGCGTCGCGATCACCTCACCGGCTTTATCGATGTGCAAGTTGACGTTCGCATCGACGCGCAGGCTGCCCTCTTGCATTTCGCAGTCGGAGACGCCCAGATGAATCATTGTCTCACGCAATTTGGTCAGGTACGCGAGTGCTTCGGCGCTGGTGCGAAGGTCAGGCTCGCTGACGATTTCCAGTAAAGGCGTTCCGCAGCGATTGAGGTCGATACGGGTATCGGTCTTCCCGGCCGCTTCGTCGTGCATGCTCTTTCCGGCGTCCTCTTCCAAGTGGGCTCGCGTGATTCCGATGCGGCGCGTCTCACCTTCACGGGCAGGGTCGTCTATCTCCAGGCATCCGTCGGCACAGATCGGCAGGTCGAATTGGCTGATCTGGTAGCCCTTCGGTAGATCGGGATAGAAGTACTGTTTTCGATCCCATTTGGTCAGCGGCGGAATGCTGCACTGGATCGCGAGTCCGGCTCGAATCGAAAGTTCAATCGCCTTTTCATTGAGAACCGGCAACGCGCCGGGCAGCCCAAGGCAGACGGGACAGACTTGCGTGTTTGGCGGTCGGCCGAATTGCGTGCTGCATCCGCAGAACAGCTTGGTCGCTGTTTTCAATTGAACGTGGACTTCCAGTCCAATCACGGTGGTGGTCGATAGCATCGCCATCGCTTAATTTCCTGATGGGTTTGGCGGACGCTTGGTGTGGTAGTCCGTCAGCGACTGGAAGGCGGCCGCGGCGGACAGCAACCGTGACTCTTCGAGTGCCGGGGCTTGCAACTGGATACCGATTGGCATCCCGTTTTCGTCGAAACCGCCCGGAATCGAGATCGCCGGCACGCCCGCCAAGTTGGCTCCGACGGTGAACAAGTCGCACAGATACATCTGCAACGGGTCATCGACTTTGTCGCCCAATTCGAACGCGGGCGTGGGTGTGACGGGACCGAGCATCAAGTCGACTTGCGAAAATGCGGCATCGTAATCGTTGCGAATCAGCCGCCGCACCTTGAGTGCTTGATTGTAATACTGGTCACTGTAGCCTTCGGACAGTGCGTAGGTTCCGATCATGATTCGTCGTTTCACTTCGGCACCAAAGCCTTCGCCGCGGCTGCGACGGTACATGGCCTCCAAGTCGATGCTTTTGTCGCTGCGGTGGCCGTAGTGGGCCCCGTCGAATCTTGAAAGGTTGCTGCTCGCTTCGCTTGGGGCGATCACGTAGTACGTGGGGACCCAGTACTCGCGATGTGGCAGATCGATCTCGATGATTTCCGCCCCCAGTTCTGCGAAGACTCCCGTCGAATGATTGACGGCCGAACGGATCGATTCCGAAACGCCGTCGGTGGCCATGGCTTTCCGTAAGACTCCCACTCGAACGCCGCGAAGGTCGGTCGTTTGCGTAGCATCCAAGTAGTCCGGAACGGGTTGATCCAGTGACGTGGAATCGCGCGGTTCGAATCCGGAGATGGCTTGGAGAAGGAGGCTGCAATCCTGAGCCGACCAAGCCATCGGTCCGACTTGATCGAGACTGCTCGCAAAGGCGACGAGTCCGAATCGGCTGACTCGGCCATAGGTCGGTTTCATTCCGGTCAATCCGCAAAACGCGCTCGGTTGACGGATCGAACCACCGGTGTCGGTTCCCAGGCTCAGCGGTGCGGTCTGCGCGGCAACGGCGGATGCGGAACCTCCGCTGCTGCCGCCCGCCGTTCGATCGAGATCCCAGGGATTACGCGTGACCCCGAAGAAACTCGTTTCGGTGCTCGCTCCCATCGCGAACTCATCCATGTTCGTCTTGCCGAGAATCACGGCATCGGCGGCGCGAAGTTTCGCGACGACCGTTGCATCGTAGGGAGGACGGAACGACTGCAGCATTTTGGAAGCGCAGGTCGTCGGTAGATCTTTGGTGCAAAGTACATCTTTGACCGCAACCGGCACACCCGCCAAGACGCCCAGTGTTTCGCCAGCCGCACGCCGTTCATCCACCGATTCGGCGGCACGCAGGGCGAGCTCTCGGTCAAACGAAGTGTAGGCATTGTGAGTCGGCTGCGAAGCCTCGACCGAACGGATCGCCTGTTCGGCAATCTCAACCGCCGATCGTTCGCCGTCGGCTTGCTGCTTGAGCAACTGAAGGGCTGAATCGAGCATGGACAGGACCGTGAAAGACTTTTTCATCAAGGGAACGCTCACGGATTATCTGGCATCGTTCGCAAGTCGCCTACCCCGGAGCAACCGGGACCGTGGACGGGGATTTGATAAGCTGACGCGTTCAACCGCCAGGAATCACGGAGATCCTCATGGCCATTGGTATCGATCCCACCGTCGACTTCGCTTTCAAACGTCTACTCGGTAGCCCTGAGCATCCTGGAATTACGCTTCATTTTCTAAACGCCATTTTTGGAGGTGACCCATGGATTGACGAGGTGAGCATTCTCAATCCATTCGTGGATAAGAGTGACAGTGATGACAAACTGTCTATTTTGGACGTGCTCGCGCGCGATACGGACGGTCGGCTTTATGACATCGAAATGCAAACCAGTCTTCCGGCTGGACTGGCCGAACGGCTTACCTATTACGCATGTTCCCTTTTCGTTGGGCAAATCGGTGAGGGGGACGACTACACGCTTTTGAGGCCCTCCGTCAGTATTTGCGTCTTGGATGCGATCATGTTTGATCAAACTGATCGCGTGCAGACGGATTTTCGCCTGCGAACTGCCGACGGGAAAATAAGTCTCACCGAAGGGATTCAAATTCACTTGCTTGAGTTGCCCAAATACAACCTGCCGAGTGATAATACCGTACTGGACGATCCGATTGAGTCTTGGCTGTGCTTCTTCCGTGAAGCCAAGATGATGACCGCCCAGGAAATCGCGAGTCGTTTTTCTTCGCCGACATTCACCGAAGCAGCCCAAGTCTTAGAGATGATCTCTCGAACTCCGCAAGAACGCAGTCAATACGAGGCTCGCTTGAAAGCTCAGCGAGATGAACGAGCGAGGATGCAGTACGCCGTCGAAAAGGCAACCACCGAGGGGGAGGCTCGAGGAGAGGCTAGGGGGGAAGCTCGAGGAGAAGCTCGAGGTAGAGTGATAGGGAAAATTGAGGTACTAAGCGAACTTTTGGGTCTATCGCCGAGAACCCTCGAGGACATCACGCTGCAGGGATTACAGCAATTGGAGTCGGAGCTTCAGCAGAAACTACGTCATCGTGGCGACCGATAATTTCGTCGCTTCTCCGAGCCGGTTGGAGGATCTAACAAGTTGTGTCGTCCGGTCGCGCGGGCAGCGCGATCGTCGCGACGCATCCGGCCAATCCGCCGCGGATCTGAATGGTCGCTTGATGTAGCTTTGCTACTCGGTAGGCGCGGCAAAGCCCTAAGCCCAAACCGCGGCCGGCTTCTCGCCCGCTGTAGAACGGATCGAAAGCGTGGCGAGACTGTTCGGGGCTCAAGCCAGGTCCGCTATCTGCCACATGGATGAGCCATCGACCCTCGGCCGATTCGGATGGGTTCTTTTCTGATTCGTCCGACCCTGCGTCGCGAGGTTTGAACTCAGTGGAAATTACGATCGTTCCACCCTCTCCGATCGCCTCCATTGAATTTCGAAGAAGCACGCGAATGGCTTCCAATAGCATCGCCGAATCACCGTCGACGACCGCGTCCCCCGCCGATAATTCCACGTGAAGTTGGATTCGAAAGTCGGCCGCGCGAACTTGGAATTCTTCGGCCGCACGTTGAACCAATGCGCCGAGCGCCACCGCCTGACGCTTTGCCGACGGGGGATTCGCAAAGAACATCAGACCGGCGATCATCTCGTGAGCTCGATAAACCTGAGCGACGATTTGTTGTAGCGATTGTCGGCGCGACGGATCCGCCTCGCCACGTTCCAGTTGCTGCGCCCGAGCGGAGATGTTGGCCAGTGGATTGTTGATTTCATGGCTGAGGCCATACGCCAGCTGCTTTGCGGCAGACATTTTCCGCTTGCCGGCCAGCGCATCGATGGCATGTTCGGTTGCGTGTTCGCGCATACGAGCGCGCGCGACCTGCTGCAGAAGTTGCCTTCCAGTACCGCCAAAGTCGTCGGTGTTTGCTTCGAAATCAAACAAAACGTTTGGAAGACGGATTGGACCAAGCTCTGAACTTTCTGGCGTCATGACTCTCAGCCACGACACAAGCGAATCACGCCATTCGCTGGGATCTTTCCCTTGCGAGAACTTGAAGAGTCTCGACCAGCTGTACTGGTGCTGACGAGTGATTTCGGGAGCCGCGAGAACCCACTCGCCGCTTGCAAAGTGCGGAAGGGATTGCGCGATTAAGGACTCCGACAACTCGGTCAATGTGATGACCGAAGTCGAACGGTGTTGTAGGAGTGCATAGAGAAAGAGCGGCGGGTCACTCGTGAGAGCTCGGCAAAGCGTCTCTTGCACCGGCGCGGGCAAGGAGCCGTTGGGTTTCGCTTGACCGAGCGCGAGTCCGAGAACAATCGATGCGCGGTCAGACAGTGGCAACCAGCACCGGTGCCCATCGAGCTTGATCGCAGGCAGCAGTCCCCACCAGCCAAGTCCGCGTTCGGTGCGGACGGAATCGTGGGGCGGGTGGTCGCTAGTACTGGCCACCGCGTTCAATCATCCCGCGACGTTGCGTTCCATCTCGAGCAACTCACATGCCCGGAGGACCAAGTCGTCGATTGCAAAAGGCTTCTGCATGAAGTCGTTCGCGCCCGCTTCCTTGAGAGCATCGACTTTGCTGTGTTCCACCATCCCGGAAATGCAAAGAATCTTGACCATGTCCATCGCGGGATCGCTACGGACCCGTTGGCACACTTCCTTGCCGTTGATGTCGGGTAACATCACGTCCAAGACGACCAAGTCGGGTCGAAATTCTTTGACACCCATTCCGGCGTCGAACCCGTTGTTGGCAGTGCGAATGTCGAACTGGCCGTCGCGTTCAAAACCGTCTCGCATCAAATCAACGAGATCTTGATCGTCATCAACGATCAGCAGCTTTTTCTTGCCGCTTTCCAGAGCGTCTGTCGGGATGCCGTTGTCTTTCATGAACAGGTACAGCTGGTCCCGCGGAATGCGGCGGAACTTACTGCCCGGAACTCGAAATCCTTTCAACGAACCATTATCGAAACAGCGAATGATTGTTTGCTGGCTAACCTTGCAAATCTTCGCCGCTTCGCCTGTCGTAAAGACCGTCTTAGTGGTCATCGCAGAAACCATCCTCCCTGCAGGACGAGCCGTTTCCCAACCTGTGCACGTTACAGATCAGTCTGACATCAAACTGATCCGGTGAGTTATCCTTCCATGCAAGCAAAACTTACATGCTTGTGCCGATCACCTCATCGGCACGACACGTCGTCTTTTAGCAAAACCCCCATGCTTCCGCACAAGAGCATTACTACGCCAATTTGCGCGAAAAACGTAGGCACTGACAAGCTCCGAGGTCCTCTGGCTTGCCGGCTTTGCCTGATCCGCGAATCTTACCAAATGCCCCCATCCGGTCAAGATCGGTTTGACGTCGCCATGCGTGGATCGAAGAAGTCGTTGGTCGGAACTTCCAAGCGTCACGGAAACTCAAGCTTGGCCCAGAAAGGGCGTTTACGATCGGCACGCCTCCGCGTGTCTTCCAGCAACGTCTCAACTTCACCGTCGAACGTAAACCGTGTTGGTACATTCCCTTCTCGCACGATGACTTGTTGATTCAAGTCAACGCCCATCTCTGGACGCAGCCAAAGCGTAAATCCGTCGCTCGGTAGCGAACTGATGCGAATTTGATTGCCTCCGCCAACTGACGCGCGGACTTCGCCGGCGACAATGCGTTGCCCTTGATCCCAGAGGACCGGGTCTTGATCAATGAGTGGCTTGAGCGGACCGAGTTCGAGCCACCAGAAATATTGATCTCCGGAGCGCATCGTTCGCATGTTCAACTCGGTCGGAATGGGACGTCGCACGTGAAGCGGTGCGTTCATCCATTCGAAGAGCGTGGGAATCTCTTCGTAGAAATCCTCTCGCCCTCGACCCCGATACATCACAACCGTGGCATCGTTTCGGACGTGCAATAGATTGTCCAGTGC